>NZ_RZTA01000194.1:0-6464 GCF_004023115.1 Mesorhizobium sp. M6A.T.Cr.TU.017.01.1.1 | reverse complement strand
CCCGGTGCCGAGCCCACAGTTATCGGTTCCGCCACGGCGGCCAAAGGCGGCCAGCCCGCCAAGGCCTTGAACTAGCCTGATGAGCAGCGGCTTCCCAATCCCTGTCTCGGTGCTGACCGGCTTTCTCGGCGCCGGCAAGACGACGCTGCTCAACCGGCTGCTCAGGGATCCAGCACTCGCCGATACCGCCGTCATCATCAACGAGTTCGGCGAGGTGGCAATCGACCATCTCCTGGTCGAACAGGCCTCCGACGGCATCATCCAGCTCTCCGACGGCTGTCTCTGCTGCACGGTGCGCGGTGAGCTGGTCGACACGCTGGCTGATCTCGTCGACCGGCTGCAGACCGGCCGTATCGCCCGGCTTGCCCGCGTCGTCATCGAAACCACCGGCCTCGCCGATCCGGCGCCGGTGCTGCAGTCGATCATGGCGCATCCGGCGCTGGTCCAGGCCTTTCGGCTCGACGGCGTCATCACGCTGGTCGACGCGGTCAACGGCAATGCGACGCTGGACGCCCATGTCGAGGCGGTGAAGCAGGTGGCCGTCGCCGACCGCATCGTGCTGACGAAAGCCGATCTGGTCACCGATCCGCGCGACGTCGAGACCTTGCGGGCCCGGCTGCGGCAGATCAATCCGGGTGCCGAACTGCTCGAGGCCGGTGACAAAAGGACCGATGTAGCGGCGCTGTTCGATTGCGGCCTCTACAACCCAGCCACCAAGTCCCCCGAGGTGCAACGCTGGCTCGGCGAGGAAGCCGCCCATGACCACCACCATGGCGACCATGACCACGACGACCATGGCCATGA
This sequence comes from Mesorhizobium sp. M6A.T.Cr.TU.017.01.1.1, assembly GCF_004023115.1. Classification (NCBI taxonomy): domain Bacteria; kingdom Pseudomonadati; phylum Pseudomonadota; class Alphaproteobacteria; order Hyphomicrobiales; family Phyllobacteriaceae; genus Mesorhizobium; species Mesorhizobium sp. M6A.T.Cr.TU.017.01.1.1. Next base: position 5,660 of record NZ_RZTA01000194.1, on the reverse strand, counting down.
CCACGATAGCGACCATCGGCACGATTCCCGCGTGCGCTCCTATTCGCTCGTTCATGACGGGCCGGTGCCGTTTTCGGCGATCGAGATGTTCCTCGACCTGTTGCGATCGGCGCATGGCGAGCGCCTGCTGCGCATGAAGGGCGTCATCGAGTTGCTGGAAGACCCGGCGCGGCCGCTGGTCGTCCACGGCGTGCAGAAGATCCTGCATCCGCCGGCGCGGCTGCCGTCCTGGCCGGACGGCCAACGCGGCACAAGGCTGGTGCTGATCACGCTCGACATGCCGGAGGACTATGTCCGCCGGCTGTTTGCCGCCTTCACCAACCGGCCGTCGATAGACACACCCGACCGCGCAGCGCTGGAAAACAACCCGCTGGCCATCGCCGGGCGTTGATTTTAACCTATTGGTTAACCACGATCTTTTCCGAAAACCGGATTCCACTTTTCGGGATCATGGTCTAGCGACTGCTCGCCGCGCTCGACTAGAAAGCGATGGGCGCCCGAAACCGCTGCCGTTTCGACCAAGCGATGGCCGGCATCGGTGCAGAAAGCAGGAATATCGATGACGGCCAGCGGGTCAGTGGTTTCCAGCCAGAGCCTGCTGCCCGGCCGCATCGCAGCCAGCCGCTTTTTTGCTTTCAGCACAGGCAGGGGGCAGTTCAGGCCCTTGAGGTCATAGACGGAAGTAGGCTTGGCCAAGCGCGAGAACCTCAGCCGCCGAACATGCCGAGCAGTTTGTTCTTCAGCTTTGTCACCCTGCTTTGATCGGCATTGGCCGCCTGCGTTTCGGCCGGGGCGGCAGCTTGGGGCGACGCGATTGTCGCGGTGGCGACAGGCGCTTCGGCCGCGGCCACGGCATCCCCCTCTTCGGCCAGCGAATTAATCTTGGCCGCTTCCGTTTCGGCCAGAGCCTGAGCCTTGGCCGCCTCTTTCTCGGCTTTGGCCGCCTCTATGGCGGCAAGCCTTTGCTCTTCGGCCTTCTGCTTGGCGGCTTTCTCCGCATCCAGCGCGGCCATCTTCCGGCCGGCCGGCGAATCGATGCGGCCCATGCGCGCCGTCTCTGTCACCGAGCCGTCGGCGTTGAACGACGGCGGCTCGATCGGCACGCGTTCGCCACGGGCGCGCTTTTTCGACCACTCGGAAACGATGCTGGCTTCCTTGATGCCGGCGATGGTTGGCTTGGGGGCCGGCACGCTGGCTTTGACCGCGCCGTTGAAAGCCGCTTCGTAGGTGCTCTGGTAGGCATTGAAGGCGCTCTTCAACGAATCCGGCTGCGTCGTCGTGGGGCAGGCGCCGGCCGGATCGAATGTCGCGCCGTCGGCCGCGACCTGGTTGAAGACGTAGCGCTTCTCGCAGACGTCGACCTTCGGCGGCACCTTGGTGATCTCGAAATTGTCGTAGCCGACCTTCAGCATCTTCCAGAATTCGTAGTTCGGATCCTTGCGATAACGCGCCATGTTGGCGGCGGTCATGCGGAACGGAAAGGCCTGGATCTGGAATTCGGTCTGCCCGCCCTGGAACGCATCGCGGCCGAAGGCGTAGATTTGCTCGATCTGCGCGTCGGTCATCGAATAGCAGCCCGACGACGAGCAGGCGCCATGGACCATCAGATGAGAACCGGTGCGGCCATTGGCGCGGTCGTAGGCGTTGGGATAGCCGATGTTGAAGGCAAGGTGGTAGCTCGACCGCGGATTCATCTGCGCCGGGCGGACCGTATAGAAGCCTTCCGGCGCCTGGCGGTCGCCTTCGGTGAATTTGGGACCCAGCTTGCCCGACCATTTGCATATGTCGTAGCTGGCGACCAAGTCGTAGCGGCCGTTGGTCTTGGCCTTCCAGATTTCGAGCTTGCCCTCTTCCTTGAAGATGCGGGCCATCACCGGCGAGGTGCGGGTCATGCCCTTGGCCTTCATGCCGGCCAGGATCTTGTCGGGCAGCGGCTTGTTGGCCTGGGGGGCAAAATCCTTCATCGAAGAATCATTGCAGCCGGCGACCCCTATCGCGGCAATCAGAAGTCCGGTGCGGGCGAGCTTGGCAAACATGGGTATGGCTATGTCTTTTCTTTCGGACCGCAGGCATCAGCGCCGCCAGGCTCAACCCTAAGCCCGTTAACCTTGAAAATTCCTTACCGCAAGCGCCGGGCGCATCCCCTTACGGCAATTTGATTGAACCGAATGCCGCGGCATTTTTGTGGCGGACGTGCTCAATCTCGCCACATTGCGGCGCCGAACCTCGTCTTGCTAAAGGTTTCGCCCCATAGCCAGGTATTTCTCGCGGCGCTGCTCACGAAAATCGGTGTTGGCGCCGGAGAATTCCTTCATCGTCTTGGCGATGAGGTCGCCGGTGGCGGCGATGACCGCTTCCGGGCCACGATGGGCGCCGCCCAGCGGTTCGGGAATGATGGCGTCAATGATCTTCAGCTCCAGCAGATCCTGGGCGGTGATCTTCATGTTGGTCGCTGCATCCTTCGAGCGGGTGGTGTCGCGCCACAGGATCGATGCGGCGCCTTCCGGCGAGATCACCGAATAGATGGCGTGTTCGAGCATGTAGACGCGGTTGGCGGTGGCGATCGCGATGGCACCGCCTGAGCCGCCTTCGCCGATGACCACCGAGATCGACGGCACCTTCAGGCCGAGACAGGCCGATGTCGAGCGGGCAATGGCTTCCGCTTGGCCACGCTCCTCGGCGTTGACGCCGGGATAGGCGCCGGCCGTGTCGACCAGCGTCAGCAACGGGATGTTGAAACGGTCGGCGAGTTCCATCAGCCGCACCGCCTTGCGGTAGCCTTCCGGTCGCACCGAGCCGAAATTGTGCTTCAGCCGGCTGGCCGTGTCCGAACCTTTTTCCTGGCCGATGATCGCCACCGGCTCGCCACGAAAGCGGGCAAAGCCGCCGACGATCGCCTGATCCTCGCCGAAATTGCGGTCGCCGGCAAGCGGCGTGAAATCGTTGAACAGGCCTTTGATGTAGTCGATGCAATGCGGCCTGTCCGGATGGCGCGCCACCTGCACCTTCTGCCACGGGGTCAGCGCCTTGTAGGCGTCGCGCAGGGCGTCGCGCGAACGCTTCTCAAGACGGCTGATCTCATCGCCGACATCGACCGCCTCGCCATTCTCGGCGAGTTTCTTCAGCTCGAGGATCTTGCCTTCGAGATCGGCGACCGGCTTTTCGAAATCGAGGTAATTGTACATTCTTGAGCGGACCGATAGACCGGGAGGCAATGACTGGCGGAACCCAGGAAACAGAGGCTCCGGGCGATGGAACGTGGTCCTCACATAGCGATATGACGCCTAGTCGGCAAGCGGATGATGATCGTTGACCAGCCGCACCAGCCGCTCCTCCAGCACATGCGTGTAAATCTGCGTCGTTGAAATATCGGCATGGCCAAGCAACTGCTGCACGGCCCTGAGGTCGGCGCCGTTCTGCAGGAGATGGCTGGCGAAAGCATGGCGCAGCACATGCGGCGATATTTTCGCCGAGGCGATGCCGGCCCGCGCCGCAAGGCCCTTCAGGTCGCGGGCGAAGACCTGCCTGGAGAGATAGCCGCTATCGCCTGCTGCCGGAAACAGGAACGGGCTGTCTGCGAGAGCCGGCACCGTTGCCCGGGCAGAGAGCCAGGTCCGCATCGCCATGCGCGCCTTTGCCGACAGCGGAACCATGCGTTCCTTGTCGCCCTTGCCACGCACTATGAAGAAACGATCGTCGCGCAGCGCTACCGTCACCGGCAGGCCGACCAGTTCGGAAACGCGCAGGCCGGTGGCGTAGAGCACCTCGACCAGTGCATGCAGGCGCAGCGCCGCCAGGCTGTCGCCATCGTTCAGCGAGGCGTCAGCTGCCTCTTGCGCCGCACGGTCGATCAGCCGGCCGGTGTCGGCCTCGCTCATCGTCTTCGGCAGCGGCCGGCCCTTCTTCGGGCTGTCCAGGGTTCCGGTCGGGTCGTCGCCGCGCAGGCCTTCAGCGTAAAGGAATTTAAAGAATTGGCGGATCGCCGACAGTTTGCGTGCCTGCGAGGTGGCGGCAAAACCGCGCGCGGCGATATCGTCGAGATAGGCGCGGATATCGCCGGCGGCGGCGCCCGCAAGCCCGCCATCGATCTCGGCCGAAGCGTCTTCGAGGTCGCGGCGATAGCTGGAAAGCGTGTTTTCGGCTGCGCCCCGCTCGGCGCTCATCATTTCCAGAAAGGCTTCGATGCGGGCTGCGCTGTTCATTTCTTTGGGTCAGTTTTCCTGGGATCAGTTTTTCTTGGGATTGAGCTTTTCCGGAGGAATGCGCACGCTCATTTCGGCCTTTCTCGGCTCGACGAACATCGCCAGAGCGAACATCGCGCCATAGACAATGCCGGCCAGAATCGTGAGCGTCACGACAAAGCGGAACAGTGTCGGCATCAATTTTCGCCCGTCTTCTTGTTCTGCGTTTCCAAACCCTGTGCCCTTATGAGACGCCAATCCGGCCAATTCAAGGACGAAGCTCGGCGCGCGCCACGCTTGACGCAAACAGGCTTTTGATGTCGATACGCCGGCAACGAGGTCCGTATGAGCGCGCTACCAGCAAATCCTCCTGACGAGAGCCATGCCGCGCTGCTCAGCCGGCTGGGCAACCGTTCCATCGTCTTTGTCGGCCTCATGGGCGCCGGCAAGACGGCGATCGGCCGCAAGGTGGCGGGGATCCTGGGACTGCCTTTCATCGACAGCGATCAGGAGATCGAAAGCGTGTCGCGCATGAGCGTCCCCGAATTGTTCGAACGCTATGGCGAGACCGAGTTCCGGGCGCTCGAGCAGCGCGTCATCCTGCGCGTGCTGGAGCACGGCCCGCAGGTGCTGTCGACGGGCGGCGGCGCCTTCATGAGCGCGCAGACGCGGGAGGCGATCGCCGGCCATGGCGTGTCGGTATGGCTGAAGGCCGAGATCGACCTCTTGATGGACCGCGTTTCCAAGAAGCAAAACCGGCCGCTCTTGAAAAGCGCCGATCCCCGCGCCGTGATCGAGCGGTTGATGGCCGAGCGCTATCCGGTCTACGCAGGCGCCGATGTCACCGTGCCGACCCGCGACGATCGCAAGGAGGTCATTGCGGCCGAGGTGGTGAGCGCGCTTTGCGGGTATTTCGGCGTTGCGGCCGCGACAGGCGAGGTGCGGTCGTGAGCGTCAATGCGACAGTCACCGTCGAAGTCGGGCTTGGCGATCGTGCCTATGACATTTTAATCGGCTCCGGCCTGCTTTCGCGCGCGGGCACCGAGATTTCGCGTCGCCTTCCAGGCACGCGCGCCGCGGTGGTCACCGACGACAATGTCGCCGCAGCACACCTCGAAACGTTGAAGGCCGGCCTCGAAAAGGGCGGCATTCAGCCTGCCGTCATCACGTTGCCGGCTGGGGAAAAGACCAAGAGTTTCGCGCATCTCGAGGAGGTGGTGGACGGCGTGCTGGCAGCCAGGCTTGAGCGCGGCGATGTCGTCATCGCGCTCGGCGGCGGTGTCATCGGCGACCTGGCCGGATTTGCCGCCGGCATCGTGCGCCGCGGCATGAATTTCGTGCAGATACCGACTTCGCTGCTCGCGCAGGTCGACTCTTCGGTCGGCGGCAAGACCGGCATCAACAGCGCGCGCGGCAAGAACCTCGTCGGCGTCTTCCATCAGCCGAAACTGGTGCTGGCCGATACCGAAGCGCTTGACA
>NZ_RZTA01000193.1:0-6518 GCF_004023115.1 Mesorhizobium sp. M6A.T.Cr.TU.017.01.1.1 | reverse complement strand
CCCCAAGGCAGCACGGTATCGGCCTCACCCACTGAATTTCGCAACCACAGGCTGGCTGCTCCTATCGCCAGAACCGCGACGTTTCCGACGAGATGATAGCGTGCGTGGTAGAGCGCGCGAATCTCGGCGTTTGCCAAAAAGTCGGCCAGACCCGCGGTAGCAGCGACGGCGCCGGTCACGACGCCGCCGGCAATCAGCCATGTGGCTGCGCTCGCCGTTGCCGGCGAAGCCGTAAGCCAATAGGCGATGTCGGCAAGCAGTGCCGCCATGAAAAATCCGATCGGAAGCGGCACGAGCATAGGATGAAGCGGATGACGGCCGATCCTCGCAAAGGCAGCGATGCCCGCTCCCCCATGCGTCGATCTGTGGCCGGATCCATGATGGCCAACCCCTGGATTGCCGCCCGCGCCGCCATGTCCAGGGTTAGCGTGTTCGTCAACGCGCGCGTGAGCGCTGTGGCTTGGTCGATCTCCCGTCGGTTCAGGCTTGCGCTTTTCCTCGTGGTGACGGTGCCCCGCTACCCCGGCTTCCGCGCCGCTATGCGCGTGCTCGCGCCTGCCTTCCCTCGCCTTGTCGAATTCCGGTTTGCGTTCGGTCATCAGCCCATGCTTCAGGCCACGGGCCACCATCCATACGTTGGCAGGATATGCAGTGATGAATCCAACAATCACGCCAAACGACATCACGCCCCAGAACAGGAGCTCGGTCGGTTCCATGGCCCGCATGTCGCTGCCCATCATCAGGAAGCTCATGACCGGCGCCATGCCCGCCATCATGAAATTCATGCTGATGAACTCTGGCATGAAGCTCTTGCGGACATTCTCCCAATAGGTGCCGCCCATCATCGATTTCATGAACAGCGACTGGAAGATAAACAGGCCGAACGCGAACCCGGCAACATACTCAACGATGAGGTCGATCCACATCGGCAGCCCGAGAGCGGCGGTGATTGCTGCCGCGAGGATGATGCCGGTGGCGTCTCCGGCGACGCAGTGGATCGTCGAGCCGACGCCTTGCTTCCAGAGCGGCTTGGTGAACGCCTCGTGTTCGCCCGGCCGAGGCTCCTTGTCGGCCAGCACGTAAATCAGCAACCCCAGCGGCCCCATATAGAGCGTGACCAGGATGAAGCCCCATTTCATTACCACGGGCTCGGGATTGTTGCGGAACTGATCCCACGCCACGTAAGCCGTGCTGAGGGCCGCTAGAACGAACCAGACTGCAAGAAAGTAGTCGACGGGCTGTACGAACACTGCAGAACTCCTGTCGGTTTTCTCTCCACTGACCTTAGAGCGACGGACTGTTTCGTCCGCCCCCTTGAACGCGCCGCGTCGCAGGCCCTTCCCCTAGAAACTCCCGGAGATGGTGCTGGCGGCGAAACCATTCGATAAGCCTTCCAGTTGCTGGAAGGTCAAGAGTTGCCGTCCAGCCATGGCCGATCCGTCGTTTCCAAGAAAGTCACGGAGAATGAGTTCCATGGGCGTTCTCTGCTGCTTGACTCTCCGCTTTTTTCGCGGCACCTTCGATTAATAGGTCAGACCAATTTACCGATCCGGGACCAGCCCGATGATTCTGTTGAAGTAGAACTGGGTGAGAATGCCGATCCAGGCCGTTGAACCGCGTCGACTTTACCGACAGATCGCCGATCAGCTCAGGCAGCTGATCGACGCGGGCGAGTTCGTAGTCGGCGATCGCCTGCCGACTGAGCGCGAACTGGCCGATCAGCTTGGCATCTCCCGCCCGACCGTCCGTGAAGCGCTGATCGCGCTCGAGGTCGAGGGGCGCATACGCATTCGCGTCGGCTCCGGCATCTACGTCACCGACCGGCCGCGTGCCGAGGTTTTGACTGCAGAGATGGATGAAGGCCCGTTCGAGCTGTTGCGGGCACGCGAGTTCATCGAAGGGGCGATCGCCGCCGAAGCCGCCCTCCATGTTCGGCCGATCGACATCGAACATATGGACGACGTGTTGCGCCGGATGGAGGACATACCTCACCCGACCAAGACGACGATCGCGCTCGACCGCGAGTTCCATACGATGGTGGCGGGCATTCTCGGAAACGCCGTCCTGGTGCGCTGCATCGGCGAGCTTTTCGACCAGCGCATGAACCCATATTTCGAACGCCTGTCGAGTTATTTCGAGAACAGGGATTCCTGGCGGGCCGCCGCGGAGGAGCATCGCGCGGTGCGGGACGCGATCGCGGCGCGCGAGCCCGAACGGGCGAAGGCCGCCATGCAGGAACATCTGCGTCAGTCGCAACTGAGATTCTCACGCAATTTCGGTGAGAAATCCGTGGCCAGGGAGGTCGCGGAATAGAGCATCGGACCCAAAAGCAGGAATCGGTTTTGGGAAATCCGATGCTCAACTAAAATATCTAGCAGTCGGCCGGGGGGAGATCCGGTCGGAGCAGTCAAATCCAACCTCAGGGAGGAACACAATGCTGAGAAAATACGCAGTTCTACTCGGTGCGATCGCAGCGATCGCTATGCCTTTGGCTTCGGCCTCGGCGCAGACAGCTCTGAAATGGGCCCACGTGTATGAGACGTCGGAGCCCTTCCATACCGAGTCCGTGTGGGCAGCGGAGGAGATTAAGAAGCGCACTCAGGGCCGCTACACCGTCGACGTCTATCCGGCCTCGCAGCTCGGCAAGGAAGCAGACATAAACCAGGGCCTGACGCTCGGCACGGTCGATATCATCATCTCCGGGTCGAGCTTCGCGGCGCGCGAATATCCGCCGATCGGCGTCACCTATTTCCCCTACATCTTCCGCGACGCCGACCATCTGCTGAAATACACCAAAAGCGACGTCTACAAGGCGTTGACCAAGGGCTACGAGGAAAAGTCCGGCCATCACATAACGGCCACCACCTATTATGGCACCCGGCAGACCACCTCAAACCGGCCGATCGCCAAATGCGCCGACATGCAAGGTCTGAAGATGCGCGTCCCCGACGTGCCGGCCTATCTCGCCATGCCGCGTGCCTGCGGCGCCAACACCGCGCCGATCGCTTTCGCCGAGGTGTATCTGGCCCTGCAGAACGGCACAGTCGAGGCTCAGGAGAACCCGCTGACCACCATCGAGGCGAAGAAATTCTACGAGGTGCAGAAGCACATCGTGCTCACCGGACACATCGTCGATCACCTCAACACGATCGTATCGCAGTCGCGCTGGGCCTCGCTTTCCGACGAGGACAAGCAGATCTTCACGGAGGTGATGCAGGAGGCGGCCGCCCGTGCCACGGCAAAGATCGTCGCGCGCGAAAAGGAACTGGTGCAGGTGTTCAAGGATCGCGGCATCACCGTGACCGACATCGACCGTGCCGATTTTGAGAAGAATGTGCTTGAGAAGGTCACGTTCGAGGAGTTTGGCTACAACAAGGCCGATTGGGAAGCGATCCGCGCGATCAAGTAGAGTATCGGGAAAATCAGGTGCTCAGACAAGGGGATAGAGCGGCAACCGGATTCGCCGCTTTAACCTGCCCGCCCGTCCGGCCCCACGTTGCGCCGGACGGCCTTTCCAACCCTTGACGACTCACCAGCTTCGGGAGCCCGCGCCAATGGCCGAGGAACACCATGCCGAGATCACTGTCGAAGAGATCGCCCACGCTTTCGAGGAGGTGCCGGTACACATTGACCTGTCGGACCACGGCATCGAGGACTGGATCACGCTCGCCGTGTTCTGGGGCATGGTCGTCTGTGTCTTCCTGCAGTTCTTCACCCGCTATGCGCTGAACAACAGCCTTGCCTGGACCGAGGAGATCGCCATCAACGCGCTGGTCGTCGTCGTTTTTCTCGGCGCCGCCATGTGCGTGCGCGTCTCGCGTCACATCCATGTCGATGTACTCTACCATTACCTGCCGGAGCGTGTCGGCCGCTGGCTGGCACTCGCTGTCGACGTCATTCGTGTCGTCTTCTTCGCCTACGGAACCTGGCTGATGTGGCGCTACGTCTCGATCGTGGCGCACGAACGCATGGTCACCGTCAACCTGCCGCGCCGCTGGTTCTTCTACGCCGTCCTGGCAGGCTTCGCGCTGATGTTCGTGCGCTCGATCCAGGTCTTTGTCGGCAACTACAGGCGCGGCTATTCGGTTCTTGAGCGCCCGGGTGCGTTCGAAACGGCGGGAGACTGAGCGATGCTGCTTTTGGTCGGAGGCTTTCTTGTCCTAATGCTGATTGGCGTGCCGGTAGCCGTGTCGATGGCGACTGCCTCGGTGCTCTACCTCGTGCTCTATGGCGTCGCGCCCGACATCATTGCGGCCCAGCGCATGATTGCCGGGGTGGAGAGCTTTCCGCTGCTCGCCGTTCCCTTCTTCATCCTTGCCGGCAATCTCATGAATATTGCGGGCGTCACCGGGCGCATCTACGCCTTCGCCCTTGCCCTGGTCGGCTGGATGAAGGGCGGCCTGGCGCAGGTCAACATCATCGGATCGGTGATCTTTTCTGGCATGTCGGGCACCGCGCTCGCCGACGCCGCCGGCATCGGCACGATCGAGATCAAGGCGATGAAGGATCACGGCTATCCGATCGAGGCGGCCGTCGGGGTCACCGCAGCATCGGCCACGCTCGGGCCGATCTTCCCGCCGTCGCTGCCCTTCGTCATCTACGGCATGATGGCGAATGTCTCGATCGGCGCGCTGTTCATGGCCGGCATCTTGCCCGGTGTGGTGATGACCGTGCTGATGATGGTGACGGTCGCCATCTTCGCTTACAGGCGCGGCTGGGGCTCCGACACGTCGTTCGAGCTTGGACGGCTCGCCGAAGCTGCCGGCGAGGTGCTGGTGGTGGCTGCCTTCCCGCTCGCCTGCTATCTGCTGGTGCAGCTTGGCCTGTCCATCAATGTCGCGGTCGGCATCGCGCTGCTGGTGCTGATTGCGGCCGACTGGTATTTCAATTTCTCCGCGGTCATGGCGCTGATGACGCCGGTAATCCTGATCGGCGGCATGACGATGGGCTGGTTCACGCCGACCGAGGCGGCGATGGCCGCCGTGATCTGGTCGCTTTTCCTCGGGTTGGTGCGCTACCGCACGATGACGCTGCGCACGCTGGCAAAGGCCAGCTTCGACACGATCGAGACGACGGCCTCCGTGCTCTTCATCGTCACGGCCGCCTCGATATTCGCCTGGCTGCTCACCGTCAGCCAAGCGGCACAGCTATTCTCGACCTTCATCTTCGCGCTGACCGACAACAAGTGGGTCTTCCTCATCCTGGTGAACGTCCTGATGTTGGTGGTCGGCTGCTTCCTCGATACGATCGCGGCGATCACCATTCTCGTGCCCATCCTGTTGCCGGTGGCCGCCGTGTACGGCATCAACCCGGTGCATTTCGGCCTGATCATGACGCTTAATCTGATGATTGGTCTCCTCCATCCGCCGCTCGGCATGGTGCTGTTCGTCCTCTCGCGGGTCGCCAAGCTGTCGGTCGAGCGCACGACCATGGCAATTCTGCCCTGGCTCGTTCCGTTGATCGTTGCGCTGATCCTGATCACCTTCATCCCCGCCATCACGCTGTGGCTACCGACGCAAATGGGACTGATCCGATGATCGATAGCGCAGTCGCTGCGACGCTGTTCGGCCCTGAGGATCTGCGGGTCGTCGAGCACCCGCTCTGCCCCCTCGCACCGGGAATGGTGCGCGTGCGCTTCGGCGCAGGCGGCATCTGCGGTTCCGACCTGCACTATTTCCGCCATGCGCGGACCGGCGATTTTGTCGTCACATCGCCGCTCGTGCTCGGCCACGAGGTCGCCGGAGAGATCGTGGAAATCAACGCGGACGCGTCAGGACTTGCCGTCGGCGATCGCGTGGCGGTCAACCCGTCGCGCTGGTGCGGACAATGCGCGCGATGCGCGGAGGGCCGCGCCAATCTCTGCGAAAACATCTATTTCATGGGCTCGGCGTCGAAAACGCCGCACATGCAGGGCGGTTTTGCCAGCGTGTTCGACGCCACACCCGCGCAATGCATCAAGGTCCCGCCTGATGTCGCCTACCAGGCGGCGGCACTCGCCGAACCGCTCGCCGTCAGCCTGCACGCAGTGGCGCGGGCCGGCGACATCGCCGGCCGCAACGTCATCCTGTTCGGCGCCGGCCCCATCGGGCTTTTGACCATGCTCGCCGCCAGGCTCAAGGGGTGTGACGATCTCACCGTCGTCGACATAGCAGAGGCGCCGCTTGCCTTCGCCAGCAAACTTGGAGCAAACAGGACGATCGACCTGTCTGGCGGCGACGAGGAACTCAAGGCGCTCGCGGCCGACAAGGCGATCGATGTCGCGTTCGAGATCTCAGGCACCGCAGCGGGCCTCGCGGCGGCGATCGCCAGCGTCCGGCGCGGCGGCACGGTCGTTCAGGTCGGCAATCTTCCGGGTGGTCAGATCCCGGTGGCGGCCAATGCGCTGATGGCCAAGGAAATCGACCTGAAGGGCACGTTCCGCTTCGGCGCAGAAGTCAACCAGGCGGGCGATCTCATCGTCGGCGGCGACATAGACGTCCTGAAGCTGGTGACCGCGGAACGCCCCCTTTCCTCGGCAC
>NZ_RZTA01000192.1:0-6853 GCF_004023115.1 Mesorhizobium sp. M6A.T.Cr.TU.017.01.1.1 | reverse complement strand
TCCTCTTGCGGGGCGATGGGATATGACGGCTGTGAGTGACCTTGGCCGATCGGCTCACGTCAGGGAACGTAACTAACTGTAACCTACGGGCTAGTACTGGCCCAGCGCACTGCGGACCGTTCAGTCCTTGACGCTAAAATGGCCGTTGGCACGCATACGAACGCCACCTAAGGGTCGATGTCTTGGTATCTGACTACGTTCGCCAAAACGTCCGCAACGACGGCATGATGTCCGGTTTGCCCCGAGTTCGGATGACGTGGACAGGACCGCGCAGCTCTATGGCGTGTACCTCACGCCTCCAAGGGGGCCTTGCTCTTTTTCAGGGTTTGGTTTGCCTGATGAGCAGCGGCCGCAGTCTCCCCGCCACTCTCGACGTGAACGGTGGGAACCGCGATCTTGATACCGTTTTCCGCGAATGCCGCCTTGATCATCATGAAGGCGCGCCGCTTGATGCCGAATTGGGTCCCCGGCTTCGTCGTCAACTTTATCCTCAGAACAATCGCGTAGTCCCCGAAATTGTCGATGCCTTGCATCTTGAGCGGCTCGATCGTGTCGGCCGCAAATTCAGGATCGGCTGCCAGTTCCTGGCCTATCTTCTTGATGAGCTTGCGCGCCAGGTCCACGTCGGAATCATAGGTCACGCCGATCGTGATCTTGTCGATCACCCAGTCCCTGCTCATGTTCTGGACCGCCCCGAGCTCACCGAACGGGACGGTATAGATGGGGCCGCGATGATGACGCAGACGCACCGAACGCAGGCTGAAGGATTCGACCGTGCCTTTGTAGCTGCCGCTCTGGATGTATTCACCGACCCGGAAGGCGTCGTCCATCATGTAGAACACGCCGCTCAGCACGTCCTTGACCAGGGTCTGCGAGCCGAAGCCGATGGCGATGCCGAAGATGCCGGCGCCGGCAATCAGCGGGAGTATCTGCACCCCGAGCCCAGCGAGGATCGTTAGTACGGTGACCGCGGCTATGAACACGGCAAGGGCGTTGCGGAAGATCGGCAGCAGCGTGCGCAGGCGGCCGCTGCGTGCGATCTCGTCGGCGCTGCTCCCATCCGCCGGCGCGAGGTTCATGCGGTATTCGATCAAGGCCTTCGACAGTTGCCAGAGCAGGTCGGCGATCAGTAAAATGATGATGCCGTTGAGCAGCCCGGTTATCAGGAAGCCGTCGGTTTCGCTGCCGGCGAGGCTCGCGGCCCTGATCCGCCAGATATAGGCGAGCCATGCGACCGCCGCGGCAATGACCGCCGCCCTGGCGCCCCTGACAATGAGCACGTTGAGTACGACGCCCATCGCGCCGCTGCGCTTCGACCTGCCGGCGAGGGCCTCTGCCGCGGCGCCGACGCCGCGCAAGGCTGTCGGCAGCACCAGGGCGAAAATGCCAAGCCACAGGACGCCGAGCAGGCCGGCCACCCAAGCCACCCAGAGCACGATCAGGAACAAGGTGAGAAACGATTGCTTGACCAGAGAGCCTCGCCCGTCGGGCCGTTGCCAGACGACGCCGATTGCGGTCGCCAGAATGCCAAGCCCGAACAGGAAGGCGACGAGCTCTGCAACCTCTCGAGAGAAGCCTAGGCCAGGCATGAGGCTGGCGATCGCCCAGCCGAACAATAGGAACCCGGCCACGAGGTTGACTCGCCAACGCCAGAAACGGGTCGAAGCCTCGCTTTCGAAAAGCGGAGTCGGCCTGTCCGAGGGGCCGCTCGTCGCACCGCCGAACGCAAACAGCAATCGGGCTGCCGCGCGAACGACACGGAACGCGATGAACGCAAGAAGCAGGGTCAGAATGATCCTGCGGAGTAAGGGTGGCCATCCGAGTGCCAAGAACGAACCGGCGCTGGCGAGCGCAAAAGTCAGCAGGGCGACAGTCTCGAAGAGGATCGCTTGTCCGGCGTCGTCCTGAGCAACCGCGCTCCTCGTCGTGTCGAGCACTCGTCGGACCGCCCACTCGGCTCCGAAACCGACCGCGATCAAGACCGCCAGGATGCCCATAACCAGCCCTGGCCTGCCGGAGTTCACGTCACGCGAGACAATTTCGGCGGCGCGCGACAGTTCTTCGGGCAGGCGCGGGATCGCGGCGCCGAGCGCACCGATACGGGCACGAATACCCGCCTCCAGGCTCAAGATGTCCTCGGAAATCGACAGGCCGGGCTCGTCCGTGGCCGCTGGAATCTTTCGCTCGAGCCATGCCTTTAGTTCCGGATCGGACAAAAGCTCGAGGAACTGCTTTGCCTTTTCGGGCGGAAGATCGGGGGAAGGCTGTTGAGCCAGAGAAGTTCCCTGCAACAGCGCTAGCAAGAGCACGATGACAACTGGCAAGAACCCGAGCCGGAGCTTGTTCTTCATGAGCGCCTCGAGTTTTGAATGCCGCAGCTGCACATATTGGCTCCTCGCCCTTTTATGGGCAACTGTTCTGGGTGCATGCTACGTCTCCGGGGAGAGTGGCTGCAAGCTAAGGGCGCAGTCAATTATGGTGTTCGCCGCTTACGGTCACAAGCAGAGATCGGTTGGCGTCGCAGCCCTTGCCAAAGGCCGACCGGTCGTTTCTGCCCCAGTCGTTGTACTGTCATTGGAGGCCCTCTCGCTTTGGGCGGCTACGATCAATTCACGTAGACGACGACGTAACGGCCGCCATAGGGCTGGTAGTATGTCCCGCCGCACTGCCAAACCGTAGCGCCGTTGATGCTAATCTGAGAGCAGGCGGGGGGGAGCGCCGCCACGTATATCGTCGAGCGGCGGACGACCCGGCGCGTTGTACGCCGCGCAACGCCGGCGACGCTGCCGGGCGTAAGCGGCCTGCCGACGCGCGCTTCCGCGCTGGAGACTATCGAACCTGCCGGGATGAAGTTCCCCCCCATTAGGCCATCGGTTACAAGAAACGCCGTCATAACAACGGCGACCGAGAGTTGATTACGGAGCATGCGCCGCGCGTTCATTTGCTGCCCTCCAGTACAAGTTCGCCAACTTCGTCGGAGTCTATCCGCTCCAGCTTTTTCGCGTTGGCCGGAGGCTTGAACGAAAACAACTTGGCGTCGACCTCACCGGCTTTCCAGTTGCTGAACCGCAACGAATATTGCGGCGCGCCCGTCACCCATTTGGTGGTGACCACATATTTGACAGGCAGTTTCTGGTCGCCTTTGCTGATCCAGATCTGCCAGTCCACGGCGTCATTGCGAAAAGCCAGTTGATCGCATTCGACGCCGCCGACAAAGGCATCGCCGACCAGTCTCCCCGACGTAACGCCTTCGGTCAAAACGGCATAAGGATCGGTGACTAGAAAATCGGCGCCCGCAACGTCGAGCCCGGTCGACACCCTGAATTCCTCGACCGCCTCATCAATCGATGCGCCAGGACTGTCCAACTGCGCATAGACGTTCATGCCCTTGCCGTGGACAGAGATTACCTTGCCGTCAAAGGTGAGTTCCACGTCGGCAAAAGGGCCTTTGCGGGTCATGTGGAAGCCCTCGCCGCGGGACGCCTGGACGGAGCCGGAAGCGCTGTACTGCAACTTCTGGCCGGCCAGGTCGACGATCTCATGATCGGTGTCATAGTCGACCGTGAACGCCTGTAAGCTTTTGAGATGGTTTGTCATGGCCACAAGAATACCGTCAGCATCGGCGTCGATGACGTTCTGACCCCACGACGGCGAAACGGAAAGTGCCAGCCCGATTGAGATTGCCGCTATTCCGATAGATCGCGGCCGCGATCTAAGGTGCGACTTCAAGATTGCTTGGTTCATGTTTCATCTCCAATCCAGTGCTCGGCGATTCTTATTCGGGAGCGTGATCCGGGTTCGCTTCAGCCCAACAGCGTAGGGCCGCCATCAAACTGATCGGTTGGCTACATCATCGACGCCGAAAGTTTGAGGCGATCGGATTCGACAGTTCTTGGCCAGTTCTCTACTGCTTATCAATTTTCGGATCGCAAATTCGGCATGCGGAAGGCGTCGCCGAATATGCCTGCTCCCTGCCAGGAGGTTTGCCGTTTGCTGCCATAGTGCCATCACCTATGAGCTAGAATGCGCATAGTCTTTTTGATGGTGCCAGTATCCCTATGTAAGTTACGTAGGCGGACTGTTGCTGGCGAAGCCGTATCCGCCTATGGCCGAGGATTGACACGCTTGTGGCAGGCGGTCCCCAACAACCCGCAATGCCTTCCCGACCCAACCAAGCTATTGCGCGATATCGCCACCGGGGCTGGACCTACCCTGCGGCTCATTGTCGTGTCGAGCTAGACCGTATCCTTGACAGCCCCGCTTTCGATGCAACCGAGCGGATTCTGCCCGTAGGTTACCGTTAATTACCTTCCGCCCCGGGCGGCAATAGGCAAATCTCACGAAAGACGATTTGCCGAAGGCATGTTTGATGATGGCGCTCCCGAGGGGCGCTGACCTGGAGGAGACATCAAACTATGACCAATCTTGCCTACGCCGCGCAGCGCTACCTGTTGTCCATCCTCCTATTACTGGGGGTCGCAGCCTCTGCCACCGCGCAGAACGCCGATCAGCTTCCGTCTTGGAATGACGGAAAGGCCAAGCAGTCCATCGTCGCCTTCGTCGAACGCGTGACTGCGGAAGGCGCGGCAGACTTCGTGCCCGAAGCAGAGCGCGTCGCCGTCTTCGACAACGACGGCACGCTGTGGGGCGAGCAACCGCTGTACTTCCAGCTCCTGTTCGCACTCGATCGGGTCAAGGCAATGGCGCCGCAGCATCCGGAATGGAAGGACAAGGAGCCCTTTGCCTCGTTGCTGAAGGGGGACATCAAGACTGCGCTTGCCGGTGGCGAGCCGGCTATCGTGGACATCGTCATGACCACGCATTCCGGCATGACCACCGACGAATTCGACCAGATCGTCCGCGACTGGGTTGCCAGCGCCAAGCACCCGAAGACCGGCCGGCTTTATACGGAAATGGTCTACCAGCCGATGCTGGAGCTGTTGGCCTATCTTCGCGCCAACGGTTTCAAGACTTTCATCGTCTCCGGCGGCGGCATCGATTTCATGCGCCCATGGACGGAGAAGGTCTATGGCATACCGCCCGAGCAGGTTGTTGGCAGCAGCGGCAAGACCAAGTTCGAGATGCGCGACGGAACGCCGGTGCTCATGCGATTGCCGGAAATCAACTTCATCGACGACAAGGCCGGCAAGCCCGTCGGCATCCACCACCACATCGGCCGGCGGCCGATCGCCGCCTTCGGCAATTCCGACGGCGATCTGCAGATGCTGCAATGGACCTGTTCCGGTCCCGGACCGCACTTCTGTCTCTATGTGCACCACACCGACGCGGATCGCGAATGGGCCTACGACAGGGATTCTTCCATCGGTCGCCTGGACAAGGGTCTCGACGAAGCCGGAATCATGAGCTGGACAATTGTTGATATGAAAGCTGACTGGAACAAGGTGTTCGCGTCCGAGCCTTGATCCTTATCGCGGCCTGAAGCGCTGCATTGGAAGAGGAAGCGACACGAAGCCATGACAAGAGAAGCCGATGGCCAACACGTGGCAGGGCGAATTCCTGTGGCGGAATCTCTGCGAGGACGGAGACGTCACCCGTGCCATTTGGTTTCCGCTGCATTGCACGCAGAACGTGACAAATACTGCCAAACAGGCCCGGCGCAAAGGCTGCCCGGACAGAGACAGACAGGGAGGATCGAAGCATGACGGGCAATGACTTGTTGAAGGTCGGCGCGGCGGCGCTGACGCTGCTGCTTGCCGGGTTTGGTTCGGCGCACCCTGTCCTTGCACAAGAACAGGTCGCGGCGGCTGACGCTTCGGGCGATGCGACGACTTCGCCGGAGCCGCTGAGCGCCGACGAGATGGAGGTGCTGGTCGCGCGGATTGCGCTCTACCCGGACGAGCTGATCGCCGTGATCACCGCGGCTGCGCTCTATCCGCTGCAGATCATCGAGGCGGCGCGCTTCCTCGACCGTTACGAGAAGGACAAGAGCCTGAAACCCAAGGAGAGCTGGGACGGTTCCGTGGTGTCGCTGCTCAACTATCCCGACATTGTGAAGATGATGAGCGACGACCTCGAATGGACGCAGACGCTCGGCGATGCCATCGCCTACCAGCAGAAGGACGTGCTGGTTGCCATCCAGCAGCTGCGCGACGAGGCGGTCGCCAAAGGCGTCATCAAGACCGACGACAAGATCCAGGTGGTCAAGGCGAACGACAACATCGTCATCAAGTCGGCGAGCCCCGAAGTGATCTACGTCCCGCAATATCCGCCGCAGATGTTTTATGAGCCGGATTACGTGTGGGAACCGATCCGCTATTATCCCGATCCTTACCCATACTATGTGTACCCGGGGGCGACATTCTTCGCCGGGGCGGTGACCGGCGCCATCTGGGCCGCCGCCGTCGACTGGGATGATTGGGGCGTGTGGGGTGGCCGCTGGAACGGCAACGACATCAACATCGATTGCAACAACTGCTTCAACAACCGCGACTTCAACGGCAATATCAACATCAACGACGTCGACTGGAAGAATGTCGATCGCAGCAAGATCAAGATCGACCGCGATCAGTTGAACAAGTTCGACCAGAACAACATCAAGAACAGGATCGAGAAGAATGGCGACAACGCCATCCGCGACCGCGCCCGCGACATCAAGAAGAACGACAGCCTCGCGAACAGGGCGCCGGGCAAGACGGCGGGAACGAGAGACATCCGCAAGAGCACGCTGGACGGGCTGAAGGCGAAGCCCGCCAACGTCACCCGCCCCGCCAAGCCCGCCAACATCCAAAAACCTGCGGCCAGGCCTACCGCCAATCGCCCGGCGGCGAAGCCGGCCAAGGTGAACCGTCCGGCTGGCAAGCCAAAACCTGCGGCAAGGGTCGACAACCGGCCG
>NZ_RZTA01000191.1:0-7006 GCF_004023115.1 Mesorhizobium sp. M6A.T.Cr.TU.017.01.1.1 | reverse complement strand
CGCCGCGAGATACGCGGCAAGGGTGCGCCAAAAGGAGCCGTCGCCTCGAAGGCCGACGGTGGCTCGCAGCTGAAGCTCGAGGTTCTGGCGATGGCCATGCGGCGACTCAATGGCGAGGCCGAACGCCGCCGCCAGTTGGCGGCGCGTGTTTCGCTGGTCGACAATGCACGCAAGGCGCTGTCCATGAAGCAAGGCGCCGCGGCAGACGGTCCTGAGTTCAACACGCGCACCGCGCACAAAGGCATGCGGGCGGTGGTGAACCAGAGGGCGCCGAACCTGGTTCGGCCGATGGAACTCGGCCGACAGCGCAAGGCGGCCAAGGTGGCGCAGGCAAAGCGCGACGCTCGCTGAGTTTTCTTGGCTACCATCTTTTGCTCTAGAAGCCTGTCGGCCGGGAAATTGCCACTTTATCGACACGCGGATGCGGGTAGAGTGCGGCTGATTTTCAATCAACTGCTTCGGAGCTGATGCTCGCACGCCTGTTCGTGATCTTCGGTGGCCTTTTCGTGCTGGTGCTGTGTGCGGCGCTGGTGGTGCCGTACTTTATCGACTGGACGGGCTACCGTGCCGATTTCGAGCGCGAGGCGAGCGCCATTCTGGGCCGCAAGGTAACCGTTCAGGGCGATGCGACGGCGAGGCTGCTGCCGTTTCCCTCGGTGACCTTTTCGAACGTCACTGTTGCCGGCGGTCCTGCCGGCCAGCCGGCAATGACCGTCGAGACTTTTTCGATGGATGCGGAACTGGCGCCCTTCCTGAGCGGTGAGGTGCTGATCTTCGACATGCGGCTGGTGCGGCCGAAGGCGACGATCGACATTGCCGCCGACGGCACCGTCGACTGGACGATGCGCCCGTCGTCGCCCTTCGATCCCGGCCAGATCTCGATCGAGAAGCTGACGGTGACGGACGGAGAGATCGCGCTGCGCCATGCCGCCGGCGGGCGCAGCCATCTCATTTCCGAGATCAATTCGACGATCTCTGCCAAATCGCTGGCCGGGCCTTGGCGGATGGACGGCTCGCTGCGGCTCGACGGCCTGCGCAGCACCGTCATCGCGTCCACGGGCAGGGCCGGCGGCGACGGGCAGATGCGGCTCAGGCTCAAGGCCGATCCGGATGCCTATCCGCTGGTCGTCGAGGCCGACGGCAATGCCGGTATCGTCAACGGCGCCGCGATCTATTCGGGCCAGTTCAAGGTCGCAGGTTCTGACAAGAATGGCGCCGACAAGAGTTCGGCGCTGATTGACGGCGCGGACAGTGGGACGATAAAGGCCAGTGCCGGCAAGCCGGAGCCGGGATTCAGGCTGAACGGCAAATTCTCGCTCGACCACCGGAAGCTTGGTGTCGATGAATTCCGCTTCGAGACCGGGCCGCTCGACAATCCTTACACCGCCGACGGCAAGGCTGCCGTCGAGCTTGGGCCGAACCCTCGCTTTTCGATCGAGGCCAATGGCGCGCAGGTACAGTTCGATGAGGCGGTTGGTGCCGCGGCCGGCACTGGGCTGACGCTGTCGGCGCGTGTCGCGGCGTTGGAGCAGGCGCTGCTCGATTTGCCGAAGCCGACCATACCGGGCACCGTCGAGGTGAAGCTGCCGGCGGTGGTGGCCGGCGACACGACGGTTCGCGACGTCCGCCTTTCCGCCGAGCCGGCCGATGCCGGCTGGTCGGTGAAGTCACTGGCCGCGACGCTGCCCGGCCGCGCTAGGCTGGAAGCAAACGGTATGCTTAGCGTCGAGGATCATTTCGGCTTCACCGGCTCGCTGCTTCTGGCCGTGGCGCAGCCTTCCGGC
Organism: Mesorhizobium sp. M6A.T.Cr.TU.017.01.1.1; assembly: GCF_004023115.1. Lineage (NCBI taxonomy): Bacteria > Pseudomonadati > Pseudomonadota > Alphaproteobacteria > Hyphomicrobiales > Phyllobacteriaceae > Mesorhizobium > Mesorhizobium sp. M6A.T.Cr.TU.017.01.1.1. Next base: position 5,222 of record NZ_RZTA01000191.1, on the reverse strand, counting down.
TTTGCCGCCTGGCTGTCGAAGGATGTCGACGAGGCGATCCGCCGGCTGCCGGCCGCCGGCTTCAAGGCCAAGGTCGACCTGACCGGTAAGCGCCAGGCCTTCAGCGACCTCGAGCTCGTTCTCGGCAAGGCGAAATTTTCGGGCCGCATCGATTCCAGCCAGCCCGACGATGCCAGGCCGTCGGTGCTGATGCGGCTCGAAGGTGGCGAGCTCGATGTCGACGGCCTCGCCGCCTTCGCCTCGATCTTCATCAGCGACAAGGGTGCCAACCGTTTTTCCGACCGCGACCTCGATTTCCAGATCAAGGCTGGGCCGGTCAATGCCGGCGGGTTGACCGCCGATACGGTCGATACGGCGCTGAGATTGCGCGACGGTCTGCTCGAAATCGACCGGCTCTCGGTTGGCGGGCTTGCCGGCGCCTCGATCAGCGCCACCGGCCGGATCAAGGATTTCCCAGCGAGCCCGACCGGCAAGCTCGATGCCTCCGTGGTCGCCGTCGACCTCAAGCCGTTGGTCGATGTCGCGGCGCAGCACTATCCGCGCAACGCCGTGCTGAAGGGGCTGGCGGCGCGTGGGGCGGCCTATCCCGAGCTGTTCCAGGATGCGCGGGTCGATCTGGTGACGAGTGCCGCCGCCAATGGCGATGGCACGACGGGACTGGCGGTCAGCGCGCAAGGCAAGGCAGGCGGCTCGGCGTTTTCGGCGTCGCTGTCCGGCAAAGGAGTAGCCGATCGGCTTTTCGAGGCACCGGTGTCGCTGACGTTCAACGCCAGGAATGCCGACGCAACCGCGCTTCTAGCGCTTTACGGCCTGCCGGCGCTGCCGCTCGGCATGGTTGGCGAGGCGACCACCGACGTCTCGGCAAGAGGCACGCTTGGCGGCGGCATGATGACGAGCTTCAGCCTCGCCGGCGACGACTTCAAAGCCGGCTTCGACGGGACGGTCGCCGGCACGCCACAAGGCCCCACCGCCAAGGGCAAGGTCAGCCTGGAAGCTTCCGACATCGAGCCTTGGCTGATGACGACAGGCGTCGGCTTGCCGAGCATGGGGACAGGCATGTCGACGTGGCTTGCGGCCGACGCCGACTTCGGCAATGGCCTTCTGGTGTTGTCCGGCCTCAGCGGCGCCATCAACGAGGCGGCGGTTTCAGGTGACGTCAATGTCGACGTCAAGGACGGGGTGCCGCATCTTGCTGGCGCGCTGGCGCTCGATGAACTGGATCTCGATCCGATGGCGGTGGCATTGTTTGGCGACCAGGCCTTGCTGAGCACCGGTGGGGCTTGGCCGACCGCCCCATTCGGCCGGAAGTCCAGCCTGCCGTTCACCGCCGAACTCGACCTGACCACGGCATCGCTGGTCGCCGGCCCGTTTGCCACAGCTTATGACGCGGCGCTTTCGCTGAAGCTCGACCAGGAAGGCATCCGCGTCTCGGACCTCAAGGCAAAGTTCTCCGGCGGTGCGCTTTCCGGGCTATTCGAGCTGAAGAACAATGACGGCACCGGGCTTTTCTCCGGCCAGATGAAACTTGCCGGGGCCGATCTGGCCACCGTAGTGCCACAGGCCGGCATCAGCGGAAGCGGCGATTTCTCGGCGACGCTTTCGACCAGCGGCAAATCGGTCGATGCGATGATTGCGGCGCTGTCCGGTTCCGGCACGGCGGCGCTGAAGGGCTTGACTGTTGCCGGCGTCAATCCTGACGCCTTTGGCGCCTTCATCGCCAAGGCCGACGCGATCGGGCGCGATATCGATGCGGCCAAGACCGCCGGTTTCGCGCCGCAGATCGCCGCAAACGGCAGTTTTCCGGCTGGGGATACGGACATTGCCTTCACAATTGCCGGCGGCACGCTGAGGGCACCGCCGGTCAATCTTGAAAATCCGGCGGCGACGCTGTCCGCCGACATCACGGCGGACCTGAATGCCAGCACGGTCGCCACCAGTGGTTCGATCACTTATCGGCCCGGCGACGAAGCGCTGGTCGGCTCCGATCCGACTGTGAATTTCAGCGTCGATGGGCCGTTTGGCGCCGCGAAGCGGCAATTCGACAGTGAGCCGCTGGCGCAGTTTCTGACCCAGCGCGCACTTGAAAAGGAGCAGCAGCGGGTCGAGGCCATGCAGGCGGCACTGCTTGAAAAACAGCGGTTGCGGCGCGAGGTGCGCTACTACGCGGCCCTGCAGGCCGAGCGTGACAGGGCAGCCGAGGAATTGCGCAAGCAGCAGGAAGCGGCGCGGCTGCAAGCCGAGGCAGATGCGAGGGCGAAGGCTGAAGCCGAGGCAAAGGCTCAAGCCGAGGCAAAGGCTCAGGCCGAAGCAGAGGCGAAGGCCAGGGCGGATGCGCAGGCGAAAGCTGAAGCCGAGGCAAAGGCGCGGGCTGAAGTGGAAGCGAGAGCCAAGGCGGATGCGCAGGCGAGGGCTGAAGCGGAGGCCAAAGCCAAGACCGAGGCGGATGCCAAGGCGAAGGCTGAAGCCGAAGTGAAGGCTAAGGCGGCGCAAAAAGCGGCGGACGAGGCGGCGAAGGCCGAAGAACAGCAACGCCGGAAGGCGGAAGAGGCGATGCGGATCGCTTCGGAAGAAAAGGCCAAACTCGACGCCGAACGCAGGGTCGCCGCCGAACGTAGGGCCGCCGCGGCGCGGGCGCAGAAAGTGGAGCGCGCGCCTCAACCGCCGCCGGCCAATGACAACCCACCGCCAGCAGAATTCGCGCCAAAACCCAAGCTTGAACCTTCGTCGATCGACAGTCTGCTGAAGTCGCTGGGCGGGGGGTAGATCTACCTACAAAGAACCTTTCATCCCTCGCTTTGCCCAATCCAGGACGTAGAGCCTGAGTGCCGATGACAGGTTGGCATCGCGCGGCCGGGCCTCGTCGATTTCGGCGACGAGGGCGGCGAGCGTCAGTTTGCGCGCTGCCGCAATGGCGACGAGATCGTCGAAAAACGGCTTTTCGAGCGAATAGCTGGTGCGATGGCCGCGTATGGTCACCGAGCGTTTCTCGACCGGGCTCACCGGGCGTGACTCACTTCACTTCAAGCATCGGATTTGTCCGAAAACCGCGGCGCACTTTTCGGTCCGATGTTGGGGGAATCCGGATCGCTCGAGGTTTTGCGGCGATGGCCGGCGACGAATTTCTCTGCCTTGTCGGCGATCAGACGGTCACGCTCCCGGTCGGCCTTGGAACGGCCGTGCAGCGTCCGGTTCTGTTCGGCCAGGCGCTCCTTGTCGGCTCGTGCCTTCTGCTTGCGGGCCTGGCGGAGGTTGACGATGTCGGCCATGTAGCGCGGCCCGTCGGATCACTTCTTACGGAAGGCGTCGAGCGAAACCACCTCGGCGCCCTTGGCGGCGGCGTCGGCCGCGGCAGGCTTCTTTTCGGCCTCAGTGGTCTTCTTCTTCTCAGGCTTTTTCTCGGCGACGATGGCCAGTGGTTCGGAAGCGGGCTGGCCGGCCAATTCCTCATCCGCCGAGGTCTCCGTCTTCACGTCGAATTCGAGCTCGAAATTGACGGACGGGTCGTAAAAGCCGCGCACGGCCGAGAACGGGATTTCCAGTTTTTCCGGCACGTCGGAGAAGGACAGCCCGACCTCGAAGCCGGTGTCGGTCACCTTCAGGTCCCAATACTGGAACTGGATGACGATGGTCATCTGTTCGGGATAGCGCTCGCGCAAGCGGGAAGACACGCGCACGCCCGGGGCGCCGGTCAGGAAAGTGATGAAGAAATGATGGTTGCCGGGAAGGCCGGTGCGCGCGACCTCGGCCAGGACCTTGCGCATGACGCCGCGCAATGCCTCCTGGGCCAGAATGTCGTAGCGGATGTGGTCGTCGGCCATGTGGCTGTCGGGTTCCATTGAATCGTCTGCATAGCTGTAATCAAGCTTGAGCGCGGCGTAAACCGGATATAGACGCCGGGAGGGCAGATGCGAGAGGGCATGCCTCAGATTTGATCGCTCATGCGCCAGCGAGTGCGCTGTGCTTTTGCGCATCGGCAGCCGGCTGCCGCTTGCCGAAGGCGCGCAGGAAGGTGCGCACGCCGTGTGTCGCCGATTGCAGCACCTCGTCGTCATCAGGCGTGCCGCCGAGCATGAAGGTCGTCTGCAATTCGGCATTGGCAAGAGCCAGGAACTGGCGTGCCGCGACATCAGGGTCATCGATGTCGAGGAAACCGGCATGGGCGAGGCGGGCGAAGCGGGCGGCGATCGCTGGCCATGTCCTGCCCGGTCCCTGTTCTCGCCATTCGGCGAAGAGCTCGGGATAGCGCTCGCCCTCGGTCTGGATCAGCTTGCGCAGGAATTTTCCATCGCGGTTGCAGACACAGTTGCGGTTCATGCGCACGGCGAAGGCGATCAGATCGGCCTCGAGGTCCTTGGGCTGGTCGGGAAAGGTGGAAATGGTGGCGAAGATGCCGGCATTGCAACGCTCGGTGAGGTCGCGGACGATGGCGACGAAGAGTTTCTCCTTGTCGCCATGGTGGTTGTAGATCGTCTGGCGCGAAACGCCGGCCTCGGCGGCGATCATGTCGATGTTGGCGCCGGCGAAGCTTTCGCGGCAGAACACCTCGCCGGCAGCCTCCATGATGGAGATGCGCTTGGCCTCGTGGCCGCGTGGCGGGATGGTGTCAGGAGAAGCGTTGGCTTTCATAAAAACTATATAGAGGTGATTGACGAATTAGACAAGAGTGTCTAAATTTATGGACTTAGATTGAAGAGGTTTCCCTCCGCAGAAGAAGTCGGAATTCCATGGGATGGAACGTCCTAGGATTACACGCCGGTCGGCGGCAAACCAGATTTGAAAGAACCTGCTATCATGAATCCCCAATTCCTCCGCATCGCGGTCGTGCTCGGCCTGTTGTCCGCGATCGGTCCGTTCGCCATCGACATGTATCTTCCGGCGCTGCCTTCGATCGGCGCGGATCTGCAGGCCAGCACCGCTGCCGTGCAGATGAGTTTGCTGATCTTCTTTCTGTCCATGGGCTTTGGCCAGATCGTCGTCGGACCGATCTCCGACATGGTCGGGCGCAAGCTGCCGCTCTATGGCGGCCTCGCACTGTTCATGGTCGGCGGCGTCGGCTCGGCGCTGGCGCCCTCTGTCGAATGGCTGATCGCCTTCCGTTTCCTGCAAGGGCTCGGCGCCAGCGCAGGCATGGCGGTGCCGCGCGCCATCGTGCGTGACCTGCATACCGGCACCGACGCTGCCAAGCTGATGTCGCTCTTGATGCTGGTGTTTTCGGTGTCGCC
>NZ_RZTA01000190.1:0-7014 GCF_004023115.1 Mesorhizobium sp. M6A.T.Cr.TU.017.01.1.1 | reverse complement strand
TCTTGGCATCCCGGTGCAGCGGCTGAAATACACTGCAATCATCGGCGTTTCGGCGGCGGTCGGGGCATCTGTCGCGGTCAGCGGCGGCATCGGCTTTGTCGGCATCGTGGTGCCGCATCTGTTGCGCTTGGCTATCGGCCCGGACAACCGCTATCTGCTGCCGGCCTCGGCCCTGCTTGGCGCTTGCCTGCTGCTTCTGGCCGATGCTGTCGCGCGCACCATCGTGGCGCCGGCCGAGCTGCCGATCGGCATCGTCACCGCGATCGCCGGCGCTCCGTTCTTCCTCTGGATCCTGCTGCGCAAGCGTGGGGTCATTGACCTGTGAGAGGGTTTTTATGATCGAAGCGCGGGATGTCTCGGTGGCGATCGGTGGTAAGCGTATCGTCGCCAATGTCGATTTCGACATGCGGCCCGGCGAAGTCGCGGCCATCGTCGGCCCCAATGGTTCGGGCAAGACGACCTTCCTGAGGGCGTTGTCCGGTGATCTTGCCTATTCGGGAGAGGTCACCGTCAACGGTCGTGACCTGTCGGCGATGAGGCCGGTCGAGGCCGCGACGATGCGCGCCGTCCTGCCGCAGGCGACGACGTTGTCCTTTCCCTTCACTGTGCGCGAGATCGTCAGGCTCGGCCTGCTCGGCGGGCGCTCGGGCGCGCTTCCCGGTGAGGACGAGCGCCTGCCCGAACGGGCGCTGGCGCGGGTCGATCTCGACGGCTTTGCCGGCCGTTTCTACCAGGAGCTTTCGGGCGGCGAGCAGCAGCGCGTGCAGTTGGCCCGCGTGCTCTGCCAGGTCTGGGCGCCGGTCCTCGACGGCAAACCGCGCTATCTCTTCCTCGACGAGCCGGTTTCCAGCCTCGATATCAAGCACCAATTGATCATCATGAACATCGCCCGCGACTTCGCCAGACGCGGCGGCGGCGTGGTCGCCATCCTGCACGACCTCAATTTGACGGCCATGTATGCCGACCGGATTTTCGTCATGCATCGCGGCAGGCTTGCCGCCACCGGCTCACCGCAGGACGTGCTGAGCGACGATCTGATCGAAAAAGTGTTCGATTGCCGGCTAAGGGTAGGCGTGCTGCCGGCCGGAGACATGCCGTTCGTATTGCCGCAGTCGGTCTGTTGATATTCAGGTGATGCCGGCCTGCAAATGGCGATTTCCTGCGCTTCCGGTACTCACGTACCCAAACGTACGCTCCGTTCCGGTTCTCGGAACCCACCTGTTTGGTCGCTTCGCGCCCGTCTTCGACTCCGGCTCGGCCTGACCTGAATCTCAACAGACCTAGCCAAACCGCGATGCGACCAGGATCAGGCGGCCGGCGCCCTTTGCACCAGCATGTCGATGCCGAGCAGGTGTCGCACATTCGGACGCGCCGCCACCATGTCGGCGATCGTGTAGCGCTCAAGCACGGCGAAGAAGGCGTTGAGCGCCTCGCGCAGCGCCGAATTCAGCGCGCAACTGTCGACCAGCGGACATTCGGCAGCATCGTTCTCGAAGCATTCGGCCATGGCGAAGCTCTCTTCGGTCACGCGCACGACGTCGAACAGCGTGATGGATTCGGCCGCGCGGCCGAGCCTGACGCCGCCGTTCCTGCCGCGCACCGTCTCGACCAGACCATGCTCGACCAAAGGCTGCAGGATCTTGAAGAGAAAAAGCTCGGACACCGAGTAGGCGGCCGCGATCTCTGGGATGCGGCTCAGCCGATCGGTATTCGCGGCGCAATACATCAGGATGCGCATGGCGTAGTTGGTCTGGCGTGTTAGCCGCATTTTGTCCTCACGAAGCATTAGCTCAGGCCTAATATGGCCTATACCTTGGAATAATTCCAGACAAGCATCGCATAATAGGTGAAGATTTTTGTCAAGTTTGCGCACAGGGTCGTGCAAAACATGACCCCCGATTGGTCTGGCGCGCATTCGGGTGGGCGGATTACTAAGTTAAGTCCGCGAGATCGACCAGGAGCAGTTCATCCATGTCACAATCAGCACCGACTTTGGCATCCGCCCGGTTCGATGCCGACGCGGACGCCAAGCTTTCGGCGCTTCGGCGCACCAAGTTCGTCGCCACCGCAGCGCTGGCGCTGTGCGTCCTCGTCTTCGCGGCGGCCAAGTCGTTCGAGGGCCACTATCCGTGGCTGGGGTTCGTCGCCGCTTTCGCCGAGGCGGCGACGATCGGCGGGCTGGCCGACTGGTATGCGGTGGTGGCGCTGTTCAGGCGGCCGCTCGGCCTGCCGATCCCACACACCGCCATCATTCCGGAGAACCAGAACCGCATCGCCGACAATCTCGGCCGCTTCATCGAGGTCAATTTCCTGGCGCCCGAGCCGGTGCGCGAAAAGCTTGCCGAGGTCGACTTTTCCGCGCTCGTCGCCGACTGGCTGGCCGACCCCAACCGCGCCGCCGATCTGTCGCATTTCGTCGGCCGGCTGGTGCCGCAGACGCTGGCGGCCGTCAAGCAATCGGGCCTGCGCGGCTTCGTCACCAGCCGCATGCTGGAGCAGATCGAAAAGGTGCCGCTGGCGCCGCTCGCCGCCGAGCTGCTGTCGGCCCTGACCGACGACCGCCGCCACCAAAGACTGTTCGACGAATTCACCAAGGTGGTCGGCCGCTTCCTGAGCGACGAGCAGGCGCTGGCGACGATGCGCGAGAAGATCCGCGAGGAACTGCCGTCGCTGTTCAACTTGTTCCGCGCCGACGCCTATCTGCTGAAGAAGATCGTCGCCTCCGCCGGTTCGCTGCTCGACGAGGTGAGGGCCGATCCCGAACACCCGATGCGCGCCGAATTCGACCGTTTTGTCCTGACCTTCGTCGAGCGGCTGAGGACATCCAAGCAATACGCCAAGCGCGCCGAGAAACTGAAGCGCGATTTCCTCGCCAGGCCGGAGCTGAAGGCGCTGGCCGGCGACATGTGGGAAAGCCTCAGCCTGTTCATCGAGCAGGACGCCAAGGCGTCGAATTCGATGATTCGCGCCCATCTCGCCAATATGTTCGTCGAAGTCGGCCGCCATCTTGCCGGCGACGCGCAGATCAGAGCCGACATGAACCAGGGGTTCGTCGTGGCGCTGTCTTCCTTCGTCGAAAGCCAGAAGAGCGGCGTCTCGAAATTCATCGCCGATCAGGTCAAGCGCTGGGACCTTGCCCAGCTCACCAGGCTGATCGAGATGAACATCGGCAGGGACCTGCAATATATCCGCTTCAACGGCATGGTCATCGGCGGCCTTGCCGGCGTCGCGCTTTATACGGTGGAACGGCTGTTCCTCGTCGGCTGAACCGCGATGTGTTGCGCCTTCGAATGGACCGCGAAGCGCCAGTGCCCTATTCTTCTCCTCAGGCGCTGCATTCGCAACAAGAGGGGAGAAACCACCATGGCAAAGCAACCGGATCCCGGCTCTTTCATGGACATGTTCGGCAGGTTCGGCCGCGACCTGAAGCTGCCGAACGTAGACGTCGAGGCGATCCTCAACCATCATCGCAAGAACCTCGAGGCACTGGAAAAATCAGCCAGGGCAAGTGCCGCCGGCGCGTCGTCGCTATTCTCCCGACAACGCGAGATGCTGCAGGACACGCTGCACGAAATCGCCGACATGGCGCAGAGCTACAGAGCGCCGGGCGATCCTCGGGAGTTGATGGCCAAGCAAGCGGCGTTCGCCAGGAAATCCTTCGAGACCGCATTGAAGAATGCCGGCGAAGTGGCCGAACTGGCAAGGAAATCCGGCACCGAATCGGTCGAGATCCTGCGCGACCGCATCAAGGAGGCGATGGAGGAAATCCGCACCGGCTACGACAAGAAGTAGGCTATTCCCAAGCCAAAGCAGACGGACTTTTCTCCCGCCTATCCGGCTCCTGAAAGTCGTATTGTTGATTCTCGGCCTCGGCGAGGCACAAAGTTTCTCTTGGCCCGGATAGCCTGTTTTGCGGCGCTGGACACAGGCGTTGACGCGATCCGACCGAGGATACCGCAGCGGAACGCGCGGAGCGAATTGACAGAGGCGGCCGGTTCGTGGTCGGGAGGCAGGACAAGCGATCGGGAAAGCAGGAATGACGCAAACACGGCCGAGGACGCCGCCGACCTACGAGCAGCTCAGGATGATGACCGGGCAGGAGCTCGGTGTGTCGGACTGGACGACGGTCGACCAGAGCCGCATCGACCAGTTCGCCGAATGCACGGGCGACCGCCAATGGATCCATGTCGATCCAGAGCGGGCGAAGCGGCAAAGCCCGTTCCGCACCACCATCGCGCACGGCTATCTGACGCTGTCGATCATCGGCGCGCTGGCGCTGGACATGGGCATCGTGCCCGAAAACACGCAAGCCGCCTTCAACTATGGCTTCGACAAGGTGCGGTTCCTGGCGCCGGTCAGGGCCGGCGCGCGCATCAGACTGCGCATCACGCTTTTGTCCGTGGAGGACAAGGGCCCCGGCCAGTATCTGATGAAGGCCGCCAACATCGTCGAGATCGAAGGTGAGCAGAAGCCGGCGCTGACGGCCGAAACGCTCGTCATGCTTTACGAGCGGCGCAAGCGGGGCAGGGCCTGAGGCGAAGCGCCAAGGCCTGCATTTCCGTGATAGCGAAAATCAACGCGACATCGCCTCCTCGAGTGTCCTGAAAATTCTCTCGTCTGCCGACTGCGCGACGTTGAAGCGCAGGAAACGGCTGGCAGTTTGAGACAGGCTGAACGCATTGCCGGGCGCCAGCACGATATTGGCCGACAAGGCGCGGCGGGCCATTTCAGCTGCATCCACGCCTTCCGGTAGGCTGCACCACAAGAACATGCCGGCCGGCTGGTCGATCCACGGCGTGATGCCGATCGCCTTCAGCCGCGTGCTTGTCTCAGCCATGGCGCGTGAAAGCCGCGTGCGCAACAAATCCACGTGCTTGCGATAGAGACCGTCCTTCAGCAGCGTCAGCACCAGTTCGGAGGCAAGCCTGCCGCTGCCAAAGGACGTGGCGATCTTGAGGTCGGTCAACCCATCCATCCAGTCGCGTGGAGCCGCGATGAAGCCGCAGCGCACCGACGCCGAAAGCGTTTTTGAGAAGCTGCCGATATGGACGACGCGACCAAGCCCGTCGAACGCCGCCAGTCTGGGCGCGGGGGTGTGTTCGAAGTCGGCAAAGATATCGTCTTCGATGATCGTCAGATCCGATTGGTCGGCGAGCTTGAGCAATCGATGGGCGACGACCGGCGACAGAATTGCACCCGTCGGATTGTGAAGCGCGGAATTGGTGATGTAGAGACGCGGCTGGTGCTCCGTCAGCGCCTGCGCGAACAGCTCGATATCCGGTCCCGACGGCGTATAGGGAACGCCGACCACCTTGGCCCGGTGAGCGCGCAACAGGGCATGGAAGTTGAAATAGCAGGGATCGTCCACCAGCACCGTGTCGCCCGGCTCGAGCAGGAACCGGCACAGGAGATCGATCGCCTGGGTGCCCGATTCCGTCAGCATGATCTGGTCAGGAGATGCCTCGATGCCGTACCCTGCCATGCGCCGTGCGAGCAGATGACGCAGCGGCGGCAGCCCGAGAGGGGTGCCGTAATCCGTCAGCGTGACATCATCGCCGCGTGCCATTGTCCGCAGTGCCCGGCGCAATCCAGCCTCCGGCATCCAGGAGGCAGGCAGCCAGCCGCAGCCAGGTTTGAGCACGCCGTCGCCGGCTTCCAGCGACTGGCGCGAAACCCAGAGCGGATCGACAGCTCGGTCAAGCCTGGGGCCGATCTCGGCCAGGGACAAAGGAGCCAGCGGTCCGGCAGCATAAAAACCCGAGCCTGGCCGCGAGCGGATGATGCCCTCCGCCGCAAGACGCTCATAGGCTTCGACCACGGTGGATTTGGAAACCTGCATGGTCTTCGCGAAAGCCCGGATCGAAGGCAATCGTGTTCCCGGTGTCAGGCTGCGCGCGGCGATCCTCTGCCTGATCGTCGCCATGACGCTTTCGACAAGCGTCCCGCTGCCCTCACTTGCCGTCGCCTGCTCATCCATCCGTACTGCTCAACCTACCATGACAGTTTTCCAAAACTGTACCTCATTGTCTCTGGTGGCGCCATGCGTCCGGCCCGATAGAGGCGAGAACATCAGGAGCGTGCGATGGACAAGGCGGCGGGTGGCTGGATCAACGGATTCGTAGGCGTGCTGATTTTTAGCGGATCGCTTCCGGCGACGCGCGTTGCGGTGATGGATTTCGATCCGGCGTTCTTAACCGTCGCCCGTGCTGCCACGGCAGGCATACTCGGCCTCGCGCTTCTGCTCATTTTTCGCCAGAAGCGTCCGGAGCGGCGAGATCTGTTGTCGTTGGCCATCGTGGCGCTCGGCGTCGTGGTCGGCTTTCCCTTGCTGACCGCGTTGGCCCTCAAGCATATCACCTCGGCCCATTCCATCATCTTCGTCGGCCTGTTGCCGCTGGCGACCGCGATCTTCGGCGTTATTCGTGGCGGCGATCGCCCCAAGCCGGCTTTCTGGCTGTTTTCGTGCCTTGGCAGCGCCCTTGTTGCCGGTTTTGCGGTGACGCAAGGCGTCTCGGCCTCGCCGGTAGGCGACATGCTGATGCTGGGCGCAATCATCCTGTGCGGACTGGGCTATGCGGAAGGAGCCACGCTGTCGCGTAAACTTGGCGGCTGGCAGGTGATCTCATGGGCGCTGGTGTTGTCGCTGCCGGTCATGCTGGCTCTGACACTCATCACCATGCCACCGTCGCTCGAACCCGTTGGCAAGGCCGCCTGGATTGGCTTGGCCTATGTCTCGCTGTTCAGCATGCTGATCGGTTTTGTGTTCTGGTATCGCGGACTGGCGCAAGGCGGCATCGCTGCGGTCGGGCAACTGCAACTCCTCCAGCCTTTCTTCGGCCTTGGGCTGGCGGCAGTGCTGCTGCACGAGCAGGTCAGTCCTGCGATGATAGCGGTCACTGCCGCCGTCGTGCTTTGCGTGGTCGGCGCGAAGAAATATGCGAGATAGGCGTCAGCCCTTCTTCCTTCTCCCCTTGTGGGAGAAGGTGGCCGAGCGAAGCTCGGCCGGATGAGGGG
>NZ_RZTA01000018.1:0-80892 GCF_004023115.1 Mesorhizobium sp. M6A.T.Cr.TU.017.01.1.1 | reverse complement strand
AACCGGACGGCCTGCGCAACGGCGCGCCTTTCCGGGAATGGGTTCTGCCATCAGCCATGGAGAAGGTGCGCCGCAAGCTAGGGGCGGCCGATGACGGCGACCGGCAGATGGTGTCGATCCTCACCTGCGTCCTGACCGACGGATTGAGCGCGGTCGAGGCCGCCTGTCAGGAAGCCATCGAGCACGGCGCATCGTCGGCGCCGGTGATCCTCAACATCCTGGCCCGCAGCCGCGATCCGGCGCCGGGCACGATCCTTTCCATTCCCCAGGCCCTGAAGCTAGCTCACGAGCCGGTCGCCGACTGCGCTCGCTAAGACAGTCTCAGGAGGACAAACAGCCATGGAACGCACCGAGGTACTGGAACTGATGGGAGCGCTGAAGCTCTACGGAATGCGCAGCGCCTATGACGAGATCATGGGCGTCGCCATCAAGCGACAGCACGAGCCGCCCAGGATTGTCGGTGATCTCTTGCAGGCCGAGATATCGGAGAAGCAGGCCCGCTCCATCAAATACCAGCTCGCCGTCGCCAAGTTGCCGCTGGCCAAGGACATCGACGACTTCGACTTCGCCGACACGCCGGTCAACGAACCCCTGATGCGCGATCTCGCCCGGCGGCGCCTTCGTCGCCGATCAGCGCACCATCGTCCTGGTCGGCCGCCTTCACGGGTCACCCAACTCGCGCGGAAGGTCGACCGCATTGCGACGGGCGCGTGTCGACTTCCCAACAATGTCAGACAGGAGACACAACGCTTCCAGAGCGATCGCATTGTTCCGAAACGATTTTCCCAGTTGGCACGACGGTTGCGGTCCTATGCGCAAAAGCACTGCGATGCCGCACCGACTGGAAGAACTCATCAATGATCACGCCTTTCGAACAAGCGGTCGCCGCCGCCAACACCGCGGAGACCCGAGCCGACGGAAGCCTCTATCCCTTCTTTCTGAAGGCTGTCCGGACATGAACGCATTTGATGTCCGTCCAACGCTGGATGCTCCTGACGACGATCCCTATCTCTGGCTTGAAGATGTAGAAGGCGAGCGGGCACTTGCCTGGGCCGCCGGCCAGTCGGCAAAGACCCTGAAGCACTTCGGTGGAACGCAGTTCGAGCGCGACCGCGCGGCTCTGAAGGCAGGCCTGTTGCCTAGGCGGCGTCGCATCTCCCCCGGCCGAGTCGCATGGCTTGAATCCGATATCAGGGCTTGGATGGAAACTAGACCTGAGAGCCGCACCGCATGAATGTAGCCTTCGAACCTCTCCCGCTTGTGGCGCACCACGAAGCCGGGCACGCGGTGGCCGGCATCGTTTTGAAGCGTCAGATGTTCGACGACGACCGTGAATTCCCTGCTTTCTCAAGTGTTAGTATTTACCCCGACCCCGGTGACGGAGATTACCTTGGTGTTGTCATGAGCAAGGCTTTTTATTCAGCGCAAGGATTCACCTCGAAGCGAAAGCCGATTTTCGAGGACGATATGGATCGATATTTGGAACGCGATCGTGCGATCCGGCAGATAGTTGCGTATCTGGCAGGTCCTTTTGCCGAATCCGCATTCGAAGGCTATCTGGACCCGTTCGATATGGCGATGAATGCGTCCGACGCAAATGAGGGGAGCAGCGACTACGCGGAGGCCAAGCGAATCTATGGTGAGTTGCGGTTCCTGATGCCGCGCCGCCCCGGTTGGAAGCGGATCGAAGATCGCACGGCCCGGCTAGTACTCGATCACTGGTCGGCCATCGAAGCATTGGCCGCGCATTTGCTGGTCAAGCATGATCTCCAATTCGATGAGGCTCTGACGATTGTTGCGCCGCATCTTCCGCCCAAGCCAGTAGCTACGCCGCCAGAGGGTCCATTTCCGCCGCCTGCTTGATCAGCCATTCGATGTGATTTGACCACATCTGCAACACCTCGCGCTTCTCCTTGACGTTGCTAAAGAGATTGTAGATTTCGCCAATGTCTCAGGGACGACGCCTTGTGTTCACTATGTGCTCGATGACGTGTGGCAATACCTGCCGCCTGCCGAGATTTGTCGCGAGCGTCCTGCGCAGATCGTGAAGGGTCCCGTTCTCCAAAGCCACCCCGTCAACATTGACCTTGCCGTCTCGAGCCTTCTTGCCCTTCGCGTAGCCTGAGAAGTGGCTTTTTTTGTTGCCCCTGGCAGGGAAAACAAACGTGTCATTGGTCTTCGGTGCCGACTGGGGGACCGACACCGCCAGTGTGGACAGCGGAATAAGCGTAGGCTCTTCGTTCTTCGTGCGGTCACCCGATAGTTCTCATGTTCCGGCTTCAAGGTTGAGTTCAGACCAACGCATCGCGGCAATTTCCGTACGCCTCTGTCCGGTCAGCATGAGCAGCTTGACGATGGAGCCGAACGAATAGCCGATATCGCCCGGTTCGGGCTCACAGCCCGTCCATATAGCCGCCAGTTCGGCATCGTTCACCACTCGCTTGCGCTTGACGATCGGGGCCGGATACCTAATTTTCCAATCCCTCGCGGGAAACCGCGATGAGCCGTTGCGGCGGTTTGCGATACCAGTTGAAAATGCCCGCATATACCAGAAGGCCGTGTTAGCCCTTTGCGGGTGACCCCCGGCGACGATCTTCTTGGTGATATTAGCAATGTCGGTGTCGCTCACATGGTGGATAGAGCGACTCCCGAGGGCAGGCACAAGATACCGGTTCAGGCTGGCCTCGACCAGTGCGGTGTTTTGAGGGTCGTTACTCGGCGGCCTGGAGGTGATCGCCATCGCCGTCCTCGGTATCGTCAGCGCTGATATGCGCCTGATCGGCAAGGAAGGCTGGCAGTTCCGATGGAGCTATGCTGGAATTTGGGCGACGAGGCTGATCAAGCGGCGCTCTGCGGCTTCGTTTCGATGACCTGGATTCCGTCCAGGAACCTGGCACCTGCGATGAGTTTCGGCAACTGATTTTGTCCTTTCAATCGTCGCCACTTCCTGGCCGCGGCCAACAGCTTGAAGACCATCAGCTGGGCGGTTTTCGAGGATAGCGAGCCCTTGGTACGAACCGTGCGATAGCGAACGGTTGCAAAGACGCTTTCGATGGGATTGGACGTTCGCAGATGATCCCAGTGTTCGGCGGGGAAATCGTAGAGCGCCAGCGACGCATTCTGATCTTTCGTCAGGCAGTCGACCGCCTTGGCATACGCCTCGGCCTCCATCTCGATCGCATGCGCAAGCAATTTGCGCGCGCCGCTGCGAAGTACATCCGTCAGGGTATCATCGATTTCGTCGGGCTGACGAAGGCGAACAATGTGTTGATAGTCTCGTTCATGGCGTATCACTCTCCTTGAGAGGTACTGGCAGGCTTCATCACCCGCCTCGATACGCCGCTCTCCTCAAGCCGTCATCATCCAGTTTCCGCCATGGCTCCCCCTGATTGATCCGCTTCACCTGTGCAACTGCACAGGCTGCCCTAGCAGGGAGATTGGCCTCCAATGGCGAAAACTTGCCGCAGGAGACCCTCCGATGACCGTGCCTATGGCGCCGCCGCTACGACAACTTGCCGACAAGCAGCGTGCGATCCACTGCCGCGCTACTGCGCCTTCAAGGGACGTCTGGATCGCGACGCAGGAGCCGATGACCGTTACGGAATCAATTCCAGGTCGCGCTGGCCGTCGCTGTGCCCGTTCGACGGTCTGGTGGCAATTTGGGCACATCTTCTGTCGCCGACAGTGGCGATGGCTGACGCTTCAACGAAACGGGGTCTTCGACGTCTGCTGCCTTCGCCGATGCTTTGCGAAGTGGCATAATGTTTCGACGCACGCAGGCGCGGGCAGGGGATGTCAGTCATGAATCTCCTGACTGGCGCGGATCAGGCCGATTGGCGGGATGAAAGATCATACGACTACACCGCTGGCCTGACGCTGCGGGAGTGGGCTTGGGAGTTCTTACGCCGCAATCCAGCGTTCCAGCGCGATCTGACCGCTGCGCGCCAGCATTGCAAGACTTGGTCTCTCCAATCCTTTCTCGATATGGTCGCGTCGGCCGGCGACCTGTCACGCTGGGGTGTTCTGTTTCGCGGAGTCTTGTGGCCGCGCTTCGGTCGTATTCTGGTGTCCGCTCTGGTGCGTCCATGTGCTGCCGGTCATTGCGGAACGGTTGCCTGCCTCGTCGCCGACACCGCCGTTCGAACTCTCGGCATTGCCCTGTCGTGCAACCGTCCTGCTGGCGCCCGACAAGAGCCAGCATGTTCTTCTTCGCAATGCGGACCACGCGCTGCAGCTCGCCGTCTCGGGCGCGAATATCCTCCACCCTGTTTGCCTGCATACGCAAGCCATCTGGCCCGCGGTGCTTTTAAAGCATCGACTGAGGGGACTGGAGTGCCTCAATGCTCTCAGTCTAGGGCAACAGTTGCCCCCCCGCTTGTTTGCGCCGGAAAAGCGCGGCGTCCGTTTGTCCTTCGTTCTTCGTGCGCTCGACGGTTCGCTCGCCGGAGCACCTCATCGCGAGCTCGCCGAAGTTCTCATCGGTCAACGGCGCGTCCATGCCGACTGGGCGGATCCTGGCGATCATCTGCGCGACCGCATCCGTCGGGCCGTCTCGCGTGGCCGCGCGCTCATGAATGGTGGCTACAGAGATTTCCTAATTTGAAAAGCGACAGTCCGCGCTGTGCGTCGGTGGATGAACGTTCGCTCGCAGCTGTACCCGTCACCAACAGTTCGCCCGCCGACAGGACTGCATGGCGCCTTGCAAGTGCGCTCTGGTCTAGCTTGTCGATGCCGAAATGAGATGGGCGAGGGTGGTTCATTAGGGCCGGCCTCGACCTGGATGCACATCATTGGTCGGAAAGCGGCGTGCACCGCAATGTCGCCATAGCAGCCAAGATCCTTTGAGTCCGGACCTGCAGTCCTGTTGGACCGGCGGGTGCAACAATATGGAGGGATTTGAGGCCTCACACCGTTCCCTGGTCGACAGCTCGGTCAGACATAGCACCCACCGCTTGATTATGGAAATGATGTGCCTGGAGTGCAGCGAGTAGCGGCTTGCTGCGCACTGTCCTAAGAATAGCAGTCATGACCCGTCTGGGGGTCTGCAACACGACGATTCAACCGCTTGGGCATTGTCGCATATCCCACAATGTAGAATGCGCAACAGGGCAAAAGCTGATCCATCGGCGGTTTATCAATGCTTTTTGGCTTGGCACGGCCCATGCAACGCAATCGGCAAAAGGCGCACGAACTGAGTGGCCCATCGGCCCTAGGAGCGCTGACTTATGCCCTCCCAAGGCATGTCCGGCCCGGCAGCGAGCTCAGTCTCCTGCCGGGCATCCGTGTTTCAGGTCAACGGCGTTTGGAACTTCCAATTAGGTGGCGGCATTGACCGCAGGCCGCCCCCCGGTGGGGCGGAGAGACAGTGCAGCAGGTTTCAAATCCCGCCCATGCAAAGATATTTCATTTCCAGATAGTCCTCGAGGCCATGACGGGAACCCTCCCGCCCGATGCCGGATTGTTTGATCCCGCCAAACGGTGCCGCCTCCGAGGACATGCGTCCCGTGTTGATGCCAACCATGCCATATTCCAGAGCCTCTGCCACACGCCAGACCCGCTTCAGGTTTGAGGCATAGAAGTATGCGGCGAGGCCGTAGATCGTGTCATTGGCCTCGCGCACGACCTGATCCGCATCGTTGAAGCGAATGATCGGCGCGAGCGGCCCGAATGTCTCCTCTTGCGCGACTGCCATGACGCTGGAAATCTCGGTGAGGACCGTGGGTTCGAAAAACGTGCCATTCTTGCCGATACGCTGGCCCCCGCATCGTATTGTGCCGCCTTTCGCAATGGCATCTGCGATGTGAGACTCGATCTTGGCCAGAGCATGCTTGTCGATGAGCGGTCCGATGTCCACTCCGGCATCGAATCCGTCGCCAACCGACAAGTGCCGGATTCTTTCCACGAATTTCTTGACGAACTCATCGTGAACGCTCGATTGGACGTAAATGCGGTTCGCGGAAACGCAGGTCTGGCCGGCATTGCGGAACTTCGCCTGGACCGCACCGTCAACAGCACCGTCAATGTCGGCATCATCGAAGATGATGAAAGGTGCATTGCCGCCGAGTTCAAGGCTGACCTTCTTGATCTGGTCAGAGCACTGACGCATCAGCAGCCGTCCGACCTCGGTCGAACCGGTGAAGCTGATCTTTCGAATCTTGGAATTGGTGCAGAGTTCACGGCCCACGCGATCACCTTCGGACGCATAGATCAGGTTGACCACGCCATCGGGAAAGCCGGCCTGATGGGCGAGGGCGAACATTGCGCCAGCCACGAGCGGCGTCTGTTCAGCGGGCTTGAGCACGATTGTGCAGCCCGCAGCCAAGGCCGGCGAGATTTTGCGCGCCACCATGGAGGCCGGGAAATTCCATGGCGTGATCGTGCCAACAACGCCGATGGGCTGCTTGATCACTAGCATTCGGCGGTCTGTCGAGGGTGCCGAGATCGTCTCGCCATAGACGCGATTGGCCTCCTCGGCATACCATTGCAGATACGCCGCCGCATGCGATACCTCTGAAATGGCTTCGGCAAGCGGCTTGCCCATTTCCGCAGTCAGAATCGCGGCGAGATCGCCTGCATGGTCGATGATCAGCTGATGCCATCGCCAAAGAACGTCGCTACGTTCTCGGGCCGTCAACGCGGCCCATCCCGACTGCGCAACATAGGCCTTGTCTACCGCAGCACGTGTCTCCTCCACGCCCATATCGGGAAGCTCTGCCAAAACTTCGCCGGTCGACGGATTGACGACCTCGAACGTCTTATTGCCAACTGGTCTGCCGAGTGCCGGCAGGCGGTCGATGGCTCCAAACAGGTGCGGGGATTTCAGACGGCGGATCATCGGCAGGCACAGGGGCAATACCGGATTCCTCCTCAACGCAGCGAACATCCAGGTCGACAGGCCGTCAGTGTGTATTCTGCACCAGTGGGTTCGTCGTAGGGCCTCGGCAAAGCAGCTGGTAGACCACGCTAGCCCGATGAAAAGACAGCAGTTTCGTTAGTTTGAGTGCCCGCGGTTCATCAATTGATGGATTAAGCAGTCGGATGTTTGCTTCATCCACCATGCCTGCTGGTGGCGTGCGACTGAATTCTGCAAAAAGGCGGCATACATGCTGAGGAGCGCCATTTCGGCGAGAGGCCGCCGGACCGCCAATGCCGCGCAAGGTCGGCGAAAACGACTCCGCGCGTCTGCATGATCTGCTTGGCCCACGGGCCTCCACATTCGCTCTTCCCACGAGAAGCCCCGATGAAGAAGGAAGGTGAGATGAGTTTCTTTACTCATCCTTGCCGCCCAGCGGCGGGCCGACCACCAAAATGGCGGGCTCGGCCGAAAGCAGCTTTTTGGCCGCCGCCTTGACCTGTTTGAGCGTCACCCGACCGATGCTGCGGGCGCGACGCTGGTTGTAGTCGACGTCGGCCTTGTGAATCTGCAAATCCAGGAGCCGGTCTGCAATCGAGCGGGTCGAGCCCAGTTGGTCGATGGCATAGGCGCCGATCAGGTGCTTCTTCGCCGCCTTGAGCTCGGCCCCGGTCGGTCCTTGCTGCGCCATCTGCTTTACCACATCTCGCACGATGCTCAGTGTTTGGGCAGCGCAGTCCGAGCGTGTCTCTGTCGTAACCAGAAGCGAGTCAAGGGTTAGTTCAGAGCTGACGTGATAGGCAAGGCCGCGTTTTTGACGTACCTCCTCGTAAAGGCGGGAAGTCAAGTATGAGCCGCCAAGGATGTCGTTCAGCAGCACGGCCGCGTAGAAATCCGGCGCGCTAGGCTTCACGCCAGGCCAGGCCAACGTCAGCGAAGTCTGCGGCAGGTCGTAGTTCTCCTCCACCAGTTGACCGAGTTTCGGCGCGACATCGTAGACGGGGACGAGGGTTTGTTGCTCAGGCAAATCACCAAACAGCTGGTCAAGCCTTTCCCTCAACGTGTTCGCGTCAATGTCACCCACCACGGCAATATGGAGCCCGTCGCGAGCGAAAATGGCCTGGTGGAAGGCGCGGAGGTCGGACGGCGTGATGCCGGGGAGGCTCTCTTTTGTGCCTTCTCCCGGCCTTGAACAAGGATGCGCGCCATAGATCGCGCGCAGCCATTTGCGCTGAGCGATGGCGTTAGGGTCTCGCTCGCTGCCGACGATGCGGGAGACAATCTCGGCGCGGACGCGATCGATCGGCCCCTGGTCGAAGCGCGGCGCGTTCAGCGCGAGCCGAAGCAGGCCGAACGCCGCGTCCTGCTTTTTGGAAAGCATGCACACCGATCCGTAGATGTCGTCGCTTTGCGCGTCCAAACTCATTTCGGCGCCGGAATGGTCGACCTTCACCTGGAAGGCATCGCTGTCGTAATGGCCAGCGCCTTCGATGAACAGGCCGGCCATCAGTTTGGCCATCCCCTCCTTCCCGACCGGGTCCTGCTTGGTGCCGCCCTTGAAGGCAAAGCCGATGTTGACGATTTCCACTGTGTGGTCCTCCACCAGCCAGGCGATGATGCCCTTTTCGGACTTCACCTCCTGGATGTTCATCGCAGCATGGGGCCGAGCGCCGAGCGTCATCTCTTGATTCTGCGTCTTGGGCAAGAGATAGCCCGTGGTCGAACGGTCGAACGCGAGATAGTGGGCGGCAACTGCTTTGATTTGCTCGGGGGTAACCTTGCGGATGCGATTCGGCCGTTCCTCGACATCCTTCACGGTACCGCCGGTGGCCAGCGACGAGCCGTAGATGCTGGCGAGCCAGTCCAGGTTGTCTTCGGCAAAGATCATATTGCGCAAATAGTGGTCCTTGGCCTTGCCTAGTTCCTCGTTGCTGACACCATCCTCGGCAATGCGGGCAACTTCGGCAGCGGCCGCCGCTTCGAGATCGGCCAGCTTGGCATCGCCGCGCGGCGCGCCATAGATGGCGAACTTGGTGTCGTCGAGCATAGTGCCCTGGAAAAAGACGCGGGCGCTGGAAGCGATACCTTGCTGGACAGCGAGCGCCTGGTAGAGCCGGCCGCGGTTACCGCCGCCGAGAATTTCGGCCAGCAGGTCGAGCGCTTCGGCCTCGCCCGGCTTGGCGGTATGGTAGGACGGCACCACCCACTGCGTCGAAAAACTGGGCACGCTGACGCGGGCGTCTGAGAGCGTGACGGTGCGCCTGGTGTTCTGCTCGGGCTCAACCGGCCGGATGCGCGGCGGCAGGTCAGGTCCGCGCGCCACCTTGCCATAGGTCTTCTCGGCCAGCACCTTCACCGTCTCCGGCTCGACATCGCCGGCCACGATCAGCACGGAGTTGTTGGGCCAGTAGTACTTTTCATAGAAGACGGTGGCGTCGACGCGGTTCAGCTGCTCGATCTCCTGCATCCAGCCGATGATCGGGATGCGATAGGGGTGGTTCTGCCACAGCGTCGCGTCGATCTCCTCATGGAGAACGTCCTGCGGGTTGGTGTCGGTGCTTGAGCGGCGCTCCTCGATGACCACATCGCGCTCGGTCTTGACGACATCGTCGGTCAGGATGAGGTTTCGCATTCGGTCGGCCTCGAAGCTCATCATCAGCTCGAGCGCCGACGGCGCCACTGTCTGATAGAAGGCGGTGTAGTCGGAGGAGGTGAAGGCGTTGTTGGAGCCGCCGATCTCGAACACTGCGCGGTCGAATTCGCCGCCCGCATGGTTGGTCGTCGCCTTGAACATCAGATGCTCGAAGAAATGGGCGATGCCGGATTTGCCCGGCGGCTCGTCGGCGCTGCCGATCTTGTACCACACCATGTGGGTGACGATCGGCGCCCGGTGGTTGGGAATGACGACCACCTCCATGCCGTTGTCGAGCACGAAATCCCTCGCCTTGCCGTCCTCCCATGCGACGGGGATCGGAGCCGGCCCCGCGCCGACCAACTCGGACGCAACGGACGTCCTGCGAAGCCCATGAGTGCGGGGCTTGCTTGGTAGTTCTGATAGGGAGAGTGGGGTTATGGGCTGCGTTCCTGGCAAAGTGATCTGTTCCTCATTTTGAAGGATCTATGTCTCCCGAACGCCTATTGGGAGAAAGTGGATCGGCACGCGACGCCGAGCCACATGAGCCGTCAGCGTGTTGCTGGGCCTGACGCGAGCCTCATCTTTGGATGCGTCCGGGAAACTTTCGGCATGGTGAGGCCATGGGAAGTCTGCTCGTTATCCATTGGGTGTTTGCGGATACCTGAGCATGCCCCGTGCCAAGTAAGAAAGCCCCGATTCGCAAGGTTTGATCCAACCTTGATACTTGCGATATCCGACATTGTCGGGCATCCGACAGAAAGCGCCTTTCGCCGGCGCGCCGGCTATGACGCTCGCCTCCTCCGGCGTGACGACGATCCTTTGGCGGGCGCCGCGCACACCGATCTGCCCGCCTATCAGCACCGCGACATCGAAGGACAGCGCGATCGTGACTGGATGGGTCTTACGCAAACATGCAGCAGTGCCACCGCGATGGACTTCATCCGCCCCACAAAGCCCCGAGCGCGAGGGACGACGTGTAAGGCAACATGTCATCCTCGATAATGATGCCGCGCATAAAGAGGTAAGGTCCCTCGTCGTACCGGCGAGCCCCTTCGCGGGGTCTCGCGAGGGTCTGGTTTGCGAACGTCGACCGACAGCATCACGGCATGGGCGGCCCCATCGGTAGGCAAGCATTGACCGTGCCACCAGCGTTGAGGCAGCGCAGAGCCCAATTTCCCGGTGCCAGCCGGTACGTTGGAGCTTCAACTGTGGCCAGCCAAGCGGGCCGAGGCCGTGAAACTCCTGATACCCTGGACCGTCCGGATTGCAACGCACGACGCCTTGGTCTCGCGCCAACGTCCATTGACGCTCAGCGAAGCATCATGCGGACGATCTGGGAAAGCTTGGCCGGGCCGGCGCCTTCCCAGGCGCACGGGACGCGCGACGACCCATGTGGACCTTGGATTTCACTCCGCACTTACGCTGCTTTGGCCTTGTCAGCAGCCTGAGCATAAAGCGTGCTCAGCTTTCAGGGCGAGCCTCTTTCATGTTGATAGCATCTGTCGTCATTCAGGATCGCCCCATTTTCGCATGCCGCTTGCAGCTTTCAGGCTGTTGTCAGCCAGGGCCGCCATAAAGGGTCTCGTTTAACGACATTCGGGAGGCTTCATGACTCGACCACATTAATTTCGGGCGGTTCGCCGGCGCTCCGAATGGCACTTAACACCAGATCCTCTCCAAACCCGTGATGATCCAAGAGGAAAACGAAAAATCCCTAAATCAGAAAAAAGCACCGATACGGTCGGCTCCAGGCTGATGAAATTGCGGTCTCACTGGCCACGCACGATACTTGCGATGGCGATGGCCATTGCAAAGGCCGGTCAAGCACCCAAGACGCTGACAAGCACGCCTCCGACCAAGCTCGATCGTTGGCAACCTTTCTAGCCGTATACTTGGGGCATTTTGGGACGGCCACCCGGACGCCGATTAAAACCTGCCGGTCGTCTAAATGGAATGGTTGGTCCGGGTCCTTACTGGACCTGCGCCAACCCGATCGGGCCGGCGCACAGGGGCACCCAGACAATTGGACACGTCGCCTTTGCGCGGCGGCTTGCACTTTCTCGGATGGCCTTTTTTCTCCCCGGGCGAAATCGAGCGAGCGGTGAGGCGGAGCCTTCGATTTTGCCGATCATGTCGTGTCGCTTCGATCGAACTGCCCAGACGATGATAGCGGCATTGTTGCCGCGGCCGAAATGCGTTGTGTGAAATACGATTTCTACGCCGTATACATACTGCCGTACAGTTCGCCATGTCAGCAGCCTTGCCAGCAATCCGCCCTGTGCCCAACTGTCGTCGAATTCACCGGTGTCATTGAGGAATTCGTATGATCGCCTCGAAACCATCATTGCGACCGCGGGCGGGCGACGCAAGCTCTAGACTGCCACCGATCCGCTGGATAACCATGTTAGCGATATGTAGACCAAGGCCTGAGCCCGCAGCAGGAGTAGCACCACGACTAAATCGCTTTGTAAGCCCTTCGAGGTCGGGGAGGGGCACCACCGGTCCGGCGTTTGCAATAGCGATGGTTCCATCAGTTTGGACGGAAACGGTTGTCGGAACAGTGGCCAGTCCATGTATCAGCGCATTCTCGATCAGGTTACGAAGGAGGATCCCAAACGCATCGACATTCACTTTGCGCATCAAAGTGGGGCAGCCGGCGACGTTAAGACGCAGGCGTCCGGCATATTGCGGCTTTTTCCCCAGGTCCTCACATTCTAGCCGAACTGATCGGACAAGATCGATCGCGTGATCCGCCATGCCAGTCCCCGATTCAGCTCGAGCGAGCTGAAGCACTTTTTCGACAAGGTGGCCAAGGCTCGACAGCGCTTTCTCGATGCCGCGCGCACGAATTTTGGCCGAGCCCTGGGGAAGATCGGCCACTAGTCTCTGCATCTGAGCGAGTGAACCTGCGATAGGCGTGCGCAGTTCATGTGCACTGTTTGCGGCGAACTCGCGTTCGGCATCAAGAGCCGTCCGGAGTCGTTCGAGAAGCCGATCGACGGAACCCGCGATAGGAGCCAGTTCTGCCGGGAGATCGCTCAAGCCCATGGGCGAGAGATTGCCGCCGTCGCGCGATCCGATCTCTTGTCGCAGTACTTCGATGGGCCGCAGCGACCGTCGGATCACCACCCACCAGACAGCTATACCGACAGGCAGGAGAGTGATTATCAGAAGTAAGACAGAAATTACGCCTAGCTCGACGGTCTGACGGCGGAGCTCGAGTGGTTGGGCCACGTCCAGAAAAACGTCGGGTTGGATCTCCAGTGTATAGACGCGTTCAGTGGCGGTTTGCCAAAACCCTTCGACCCGTGGAGCATTAGCCAACGGCTTCGGCAACACCTCACCCCAAGACATAAGCACGCGCCCGTCACGTGTGCGAATCTGCTCCCGGTGCACCCAATATCCGTCGAAACTGTGCGCAGGGCCAGGCATGCAACTGGGAGGCCATTTCTCTTTCAGAGCATGAATCAGCGCCGGCTCGATGTGGTTGGCACCCAGCACCAGCGATTCGTCGGAGAGGCGGTTGACAGCTTCGCTCAGGCTGAGCCCAACAATGGTGAGGACGGAAACCCAAACCAGGAGCGTTGCGCCGCTTAGCCATAGGATAAGCTTTCGCGTCATGCTGCGCGAGCTCGTCATCTGACCACGAGCCTGTACCCGGAGCCACGTACGGTTGCTATTCTATCCCCGCCGATTTTCTTGCGGAGCCGGCTGACATAAACCTCCACTGTGTTGCTCTCGAACTCCGAATTGAATGAATAAAGCGCGTCCTCGATCTTCCCCTTTGAAACGACCGCTCCAGGCTGGCGCAGAAGGCAGTCGAGCACCGCCCATTCGCGTCCAGTCAGGTAGACCTCCTGCCCGTCGCGGGAGAGGCGTCGCTCGGCTGCCTGTATGGAAAGCGTCCCAACGGACAATAGCGGCTCCGGAAAATGCCCATTGCGACGTGCCACTGCATGGATGCGCGCTGAGAGTTCCCCGAGATCGAACGGCTTGACCAAATAGTCGTCGGCTCCAGCGTTGAGCCCGTCGATGCGATCCGAGATCAGATCGCGGGCCGTCAGGATGATGACTGGTGTCGAATCAAGCCGCTTGATCAGCTCCCGCAGGTAGTCGATGCCATTGCCGTCTGGCAGGTGAATGTCGAGAAGGGTAAGTTCGTAGCGGGCCACAGCTGCATGATCCCGCGCGTCGGACAGGTCCTTGGCCCAGTCGACCGCGTGTCCACCAGCCACCATATGATCGCGCACAGCACTTCCAAGGTCGTTGTCGTCTTCAATGAGCAGTATTCGCATCAGGCTGCCGAGCTCCGGTATGAGGGCAAGGCTCCTGCCTTATTGGTCGAAGCTGACAGTAGGCTGAACCGGCGGCAGCGAATATCTGGGGGCTTTCAGGCTGCTGTCAGCTACAATTGCAAGAAGGGGTCGTTAACAAAGCCAAACGAAGAGGCCTTATGAAACCCCTCCTGATCTCGGCACTTTTGCTCAATGTGACCACCGGCGGCTGTACACTGGTTGGCGGGCATTCGACGTGGCGGTCAACGAATGGCAACCGCGCCACGCGTTAATGTCCAGGCTTGAAACTGACAGGTGTCTTAAATACGAGGGCACCGTAGCGGGTGCCTCCAGCTATCGAACAGTGCCTTGCAGGTCAGAAGTGCACTTTGACCATAGAGGTCGTCCGTATTTTCGGCGCTCGCGAACAGAGTCGACGGTCAATCGATGCGCCACTGCCAGAGTCTGGAACGGTCAAGTGTTTGTTATCCCCCGTCCGGGCCATATTCTCTGCCGAGGACCAAGAAGGCCCTATTTTCGGTGCCCACGAACAGAGCCAACGGTCAATCTGCGCCACTGCCAGGGTCTGGAACGGTCAAGTGTTTGTGATTCCCTGTCCCGGAGGTGTTCTCTGCCGAGAACCAAGTGATCCTCAGCGTGAGGCTGTCGATCTCGGCCCGAATCCGTTGGGTGCGTTGATAGAGCTTGCCTGCTGATCACGCGCCTAAAAAAAGCGCGTCCACGATCTTCCCTTTTGAAACGACCGTGCAGGCCTGGGGCAGACGGTAGTCGAGCACCGCCCATCCGCGTCGAGTCAGATAGACCTCCTGCCAGTCGACGAAGAGGCGTCGCTCGGCTTCCTGTATGGAGCGCGTCCCAAAGGAAAATAGCGGCTCCGGAAAATTTCCATGGCGACGTGCCACTGCATGGATACGCGCTGAGAGTTCCCCCAGATCGAACGGCTTGACCAAAGAGTCGTCGGCTCCAGCGTTGAAGCCCTCGATGCGATGCGAAATCCGATCGCAGGCTGTCAGAATGATGACCGGTGCCGAATCAAGTTCCTTGATCAGCTCCCGCAGATAGTCGATCCCATTGCCGTCCGGCAGGTGAACGTCGAGCAAAATAAGATCGTAGCCGACCACAGCTGCATAATCGCGCGCTTCGGACAGGTTCTTGGCCCAGTCGACCGCGTGGCCACCAGCCACCAAATGATCGTGCACAGCACTT
Organism: Mesorhizobium sp. M6A.T.Cr.TU.017.01.1.1; assembly: GCF_004023115.1. Classification (NCBI taxonomy): domain Bacteria; kingdom Pseudomonadati; phylum Pseudomonadota; class Alphaproteobacteria; order Hyphomicrobiales; family Phyllobacteriaceae; genus Mesorhizobium; species Mesorhizobium sp. M6A.T.Cr.TU.017.01.1.1. Next base: position 65,903 of record NZ_RZTA01000018.1, on the reverse strand, counting down.
CCAAGGTCCTTATCGTCTTCAGTGAGCAGTATTCGCATCATGCTGCCGAGCTCCGGTATGAGGGCAAGGCTCCCATCTTATTGGTCGAAGCTGACAATAGGCTGAACCGGCGGCAGCGAATTATCTGGGGGCTTTCAGGCTGCTGTCAGCTACAACTTGCAAGAAAGGGGTCGTTAACAAAGCCAAACGAAGAGCCCCTATGAAACCCGTCCTGACCTCGGCACTTTTGCTCAATGTGACCCCCGGCGGCTGCATCAGCAAATTGATTTGGGAAACAGGCGCGCCGGTTCTAACGACCGACGCAGGCGGAGGTCTGGAACAGCTGGACCAGCGAACGGCGTCTTCGGTTTTTCAGGCAACAGCCACATGGAAGAATATGATTGGCTCGACCATGCGCCGAGCTTTGTCGAACGGATTGGTCGCGGGCGCACCACCACAGATTATGGCAGGTTTAAGCCCTGGCCTTGACACCCGGGGTGATCGTCACCGGCGGAGCCGCGGCGTACTGATCGGATATCCAACGTCGCTGAGTCTCTCGTCGGTGCAGTGGATCTCTCGGCTCAGCCATCATGCAAAAACGACGGTTCCGCGACACCACTTTTCAGGTCCGTGACACAGGCTTTGTGAGCCGATCTGTTGTTCTTACCCCAGGCTAATAGCTGAACAGCTCTGTCGCCGGCTCGATGCGCCAGATGGCGCGATGTTTTGAACCCCTTCACGAGGCGACGGCAGCAGCCGACCGGCTCTCCTATCGCGGCTCCCGCGATCCACACACCCAACAAGGGAATCTACCATGGTAATGAAGGCACCGGTTGCCGACGCTAGGAATGGGTCGGTAGTAGATCGGCTGGTCGGCATCGACCTCGCTCGGGGCCTGGCTGTCTTCGGGATGTATGCCGCCCATCTCGGTCCCGACCCCGGCGAAGGAGGACTAGTCGGGTTTCTGATGGAACTAACCCATGGGCGATCGTCCGCCCTGTTTGCCGTATTGGCCGGTTATTCAATCCTCCTGATTACAGGTAGCAAGGCGCCGAAGTCGGGGATAGCCGGTAGACAGGCCATCGCCAGAGTCGCAATTCGTGCCCTTGTTTTGCTCGCGCTTGGCTCAATCCTGGGCTGCCTCGGTACCCCGGTCGAAGTCATCCTAGAATACTACGGAATTTGCTTCTTGTTGGTATTGCCGCTCCATCGGCTCAGCGCATATCAGCTGGGCTTGATCGCTGCCGCCACGGCATTAGTTCTCCCGCAAGTCCGTTCCTCCCTTCTGTCGGTTGCCCCCAACCTCCTCGACCCGGTCTTCAACCTCATGGTCAACGGCTACTATCCCGCGGTGACCTGGGTTCCTTTCCTCATCGCTGGCATGGCCATCGCGCGCCTTAATCTTAATACGCTAGCAGCGCATTGGCGCCTTGGTCTGGCGGGGGTCGCGCTGGCCGTGTTGGGCCATGGGGGATCCTTGCTCGCGCTGAGTTCCCGCGCTTTGACTGAAACCTCCTTGTGGTGGTCTGACGTTGACGGCGTTTTTGAGCCTTCCAAGTCGTCATTGATAGTCAAGTCGTCATGGATAGCCGCACCTCATAGCGAAACGACGCTTTCGATCGTGGGCAGCACCGGTTGCGCAATGATCATCTTGGCGGCTTGCATGCTCGCTGTGGATGCGCTCCCGCGTCTGCGAAAGCTGGTCTGGCCAATAATCGCAGTCGGCTCGATGTCTTTGACGGCCTATGTGCTGCACATTGCGGGAATGGCCTATCTTATGAAGATAAACATTTTCAAAGAAGAGAGCCTGTCCATGCTCTTTGGCTTCGTTGTGGTTATCAGCACTTTTGCGGTGCTTTGGCTGCGCGTCTTCCAGCGAGGACCGATGGAAGTGCTGATGGGTAGGATCGCAGATCTCGCGCGTCACATCCGCTGAGCACCGCCGCGCCCCGGCCTCCCGATCACATTACGGACAAAAAAGGTGGGGTTTTGTCCAAGCTTGTTCGCGGCAGGGGAGGGTACTTCCTCCCACCCTGCCGCCTTGTTGATGGAAGCTAAAACGGTCGCGCAGGCGCTAGAGTTGGCATCGGCATAATGAGCTTAAACTCGCGAAGTTAAACCCTCGGTTGGTCTATGTCGGCCCGCCTCACCTGAAAGGCTAAGGTATCCGTTTCGGTCAAGGGTTTAGGGGCCATTTTCGCTGCGCCTTGAGGAGAGCGTTTGCTAGGATGAGGAGCTTTCGCAACAAGATGGTGACCTTTGCGGGTTTGCCTGCCGCCTTTAGCGCCTGGTATTTTGCCTTGAGGTCGGGGTTGAAGCGCAGGGCGAAGGCCGGGCATGTAGAGGGCCTGGCGAACATTGGCCCGGCCGCCCCGGATGAAGGCGCGGCCGCTCCATTTTGCCGAGGCCGGCGAGGCTTGCGGCCTTTGGTTCCGAGTTCCGGCATGTCGATGGTGAGTGTGCAGGCGGTGGCATCCGAGGCGCCATATGCTGGTCGGGATTTCGCGGCGCTGGACAGCGTCGGGATCGGCTTTCATGAGGGTAAGCATCGTCTGATCGATATCGCTGAGTTCACGTGGATCTGCTCCAGCCACTCGTTGTTGTGGCGCCTGAGCAAGGCAAGCGGTCAAGGTCTTGGCTCTGGTGCTGGCTGCGGTGCGATCCCCGCACGGGCCAGGTGCCGATCGTGTCGACGATCCACCTCGCCGCGACCAGAGAGCTGCTACTCTCTTCCGCTGTTCATTCTGGCCTCTTCGCAATGAATGTCATAAAATCACCTGTGGCAATTAATGGTTTTTGATTTGGCTCCAACAGCTGGCAGATATCGCCGAGAGTTCCGCAGAGAGCGTCGAAAGTCTTGGCCGCCTTCTTCCGCAGCCGCGCCTTGAGTTTTGAGCAGACCTGTCTTGATCGGGTTGAGATCGGGCGAGCATGGCGGCAGGATCAGGAGCCAGTGCCCCTTGGCCAACCAGTGGGCGGCGCGTCACTTGCCGACAATCTGGGGTTCCGAACCCGACAGTTGGTTTTCAACCCGACAGTGGCCCGCCTCAGAGCAGGCTACCACCCTTCGGAGCAGGCAGAAGCTAATCGAGGTTCGCGGGTTCCGGTTTGAGTGTGCAGGTCGCTGCGCGCCTGATCTTTCGGTCTGGCGGCACATGACAAAAACCCTCATTTTGGCCGACGATACCCGGTCAGGAGCGGGTATCGCAGTCGAGAAGCGACCCGAGCACGTCCACAAGATGTGCCGAGTTTGCAAGGTGGGTCATTGTTTCTGTCGACGTTCGAGCGACAGCGCACGACGAAACGTCTGGCATACGCCTCGTCTGGCACGCGCCTCGCATATGTTGCAGTTGCTGCTGGAGATCAGGCGATCGAGTGGGCCTTGCAATTTTCCGATTTTGCTGCGCCTAAAGTCTCGTGTACAAATCAGGCTGGCGTGAATGGCCTGCCTAAGTTGCGACTTATTACAAAGGAATGGATATGGCGACTGGAACGGTGAAGTGGTTCAACAGCACGAAGGGTTTTGGTTTTATTCAGCCTGACAACGGCGGTCAGGATGTCTTTGTCCACATTTCCGCTGTTGAACGAGCGGGCCTGTCGACCCTTAATGAGGGCCAGAAGATCAACTACGAGGTGGAACAGGATCGCCGCACGGGAAAGTCCTCTGCAGGCAGCCTCAGCAAGGCTGGCTAACGGTCCGGGAAAGCCTTGGCAAGGTTTCGTCATCGCCGGAACGCATTGACGGCTCGAAACCCGGGCCGGAGCATGCAAGTTAATGCCGCGGCAGGGATTGCTGGAGCCATCATGAATTACTCTGGAAATGAGGCTCTTGGACGGGAAAGGCGGGGCTCATCCCCGCCCTTTGATTCCGCGCAGATTGGGCCTACGGCTGCTGCGCGTCCGAACGACTGTTGATACGGATTTAGGCTGCGACCTTCTTGCGGGTCCGTTTCGCCGGCGCCGGGGCGGGGGCTTCCGGCTCTTTCGGTTTGCGGCCGAGTCCCATGGTCTTGGCCAAGGCGGAGCGCGCAGCGGCGTAATTCGGCGCCACCATGGGATAATCCGACGGCAGACCCCATTTGGCGCGATATTCGTCTGGGGTCAGACCATAGTGCGTCGCCAGATGGCGCTTTAGCGATTTGAATTTCTTGCCGTCTTCAAGGCTAATGATGTAGTCCGGTTCGATCGACTTTTTGATCGGGACAGCAGGTTTTTTCACAGGCACAGGCTCTTCTGCCGGTATTAGTCTGGCCGTGCCTTTTAGAGCCCCGTGCACTTGGGCGATCAGGGCAGGAAGCTCCCCCGCCGGGACGGGGTTGTTGGAGACGTAGGCTGATACAACATCGGCAGTGAGCTCGATGAGGATGTCGGTGTTGTGGGCTTCTTCTGTCATAAACTTCTCCGGGCAGCTTGAAACACAGTCGGGCGAAGTGTCGCTACATAGTGGCGGTTGCCGCTGAAAGCAAATGGATCGACGGGTGCGCTGCTCCCCACCATTGAAGTCTCGGGGACGTATCCCGTCATCGTCCATCGGCCTAGAGGCAGCGTATTGCATTATGGGAGCGGTCGCGCCTGCCCCAAGTTAGAGGCAGGCATTCGCGCGCGAATTAATCAAATCCATCCTGAGCGTATCTCGCGTGGCAACCACGAAGGCGCTCTGGCAACGAAGCGAGGCGGATTGCCTTGCGGGTGGCCGAGAGATGTCATCCGGCTCTCCTGCCGACCTCTGCCGGCCAGATCTGGAGCAACAGCTTTGCGCAGATATGGCTCTCTTCAGAGGCCATCTATGATGGGAGCCGAGCGCGCCTTCGAGCCGGGGAATAGGCTGCACATGCGCTGTGCCCACCTATTGCGATCGTGCTAACCTTGGCTGTTCGGACTTGCCGTTAAGGCAAGCGACAGATTGAAGTTATGCTGCACCATCTGATTCCCTGGCTCGGTTTCGAGAGCTCGCCGATACAGGGCCTGTGCCGCGTCATGCCGCCCCTCAATGTCCAAGATCACGCCCTTCGCATTCAATGCACGTACGTTTGCTGGGGCTGCAACCAAGACGCTGTCGAGCACCTCAACCGCTTGGTGCGGGCGCTTCTGGGCCACCAAGGCTTTTGTAAGCCGTATCGCCGCATCGACATTGTCCGGGTGCTGCTTCACCTCATCCCGCAAAGCCCGCTCTTGAACATCCTGACCAACTTCGCGCAAAATGCGTTCGCGCATAGCCGGATCGATTTGATCGGCGCTGAGCAACTCTGGGGAAGATGTCTCCTGTACGGAAAGAGCGGGCTTTTGCCAGCTGGAGCAACCGCCCAAAGGCAGAATGGCGAGTACGGCAAAAAGAAGTGAGTTCCGGCGCAGAAACATAGGCGATGGAGAAACTGTATTACTAACAAATTTCATATTATCTCTCGGTTATGAGGGAGGCGCGTGGCGTTCAGTTAGGAAAGGTGGAACTACTCTAACAATCCGCTGTTCGATCCGTGCGGGAGTTTGACGGATCCTGCGGGGCGAATTGTAAAGTCGGAGGCGAGGTCTTGATAAGACAGCACGGCGAGATCGATCCCGTTTCGCGTCAGAAAGCCGCGGACGAAACGTCGGACATCCATTGACGTCAACAGAATAGGGCGGGTTTGACCCGGTTCTGCGTTCGAAAGGACCTGACGTATCTGTGATAGCATCGCTTCGCTTTGCCGATCCTCCAGTGCGAGATAGGGGCCTGCATCCGAATCTCGAACCGCGCCACGCATCACATCCTCGCTCTCGCGCTCGACGACCAAGGCGGACACGATGCCCTCCGTGTTGGCATGGCGGTGGCAGATCTGTCGCTTCAAACCAGAACGGACATATTCCGTCAGCAGGGCAACGTTTTGCTCACGCTCGCTCCATTCGGCCAATGCCTCCAACACGAGACGGGTGTGGCGGATTGGGATACCTTCCTCCAGGAGGCGGCGCAGAACATCGGCAATCCGAGGAATCGGCGTCGTGCGTAGCACCTCTTTCACAAGCTCAGAATATTCCTGCTCCATTCGGCCCAGGAAATGTCGGGTCTCTTGGATGCCCACCAATCGCGGTGCGTAGCGGGTCAACGCTGCATGGGCGCGCAAGGCGAGGAGTTCGCCGGGAGCCCTATGCTCCGTGCCGGCGCCCGTAAGGGCCTTTGCAGGGGTATGTTCAACCGGGAGTCTGTCCGTTTTCGGCTCACGTCTAAGGGGGACACCGCTCGAGTCGACGTGCGCTACATCGGCTCGGAGCGTCATCTGGTTTGGATCTAAGGCGTCCTGTTCGACTGGCACGCCCTCGACATCAATCCGGAATTGCGATGCAGGCAGCTGCTCGTCAACCAAGACAGGGATGCGAGGAACGATAATGCCCAGATCGGCTGTGACCAGGAGCGAAACGCGCCCAATATGTTTTTGCAATTCGGCTTGATCGACCGCCTGCATAAGATCTGGCGCTAGAAAAAATGCGATCGGGAATTCCTTCGCAGGCGCGGCTTGCTTAGGCTCCGCTGCAGTTCCACCTTTCGCATCGGCAGTGCCGGCGCCCAGCACATCAGCCTTGACAATGCTTACCGCAGCGAACACTGCGGCCAGCATCAGAAAGACGGGGAGGGGAAACCCAGGAACGAACCCCATTACAACCAGGACGCCGGCCGCCAGTCGCAAGGCTCGAGTGCTGGCCGTGAGCTGACTGACCATTTCGGTACCGAGGTTGATCCTCGCCGTCCCAGTCACACGGGTGACGATGGTCGCCGCAGTAATGGAGAGCAGAAGGGCCGGAATCTGCGATATCAATGCATCGCCTATCGTCAGCAGAGTATAGTGATGCAGTACCTCGCCGAAGGACATGCCCTTGGAGAGCAGGCCGATCGAAATTCCACCCAGCATGTTGATGCAGATAACCACCAGCCCGGCGATGGAATCGCCCTTCACAAATTTCATCGCGCCGTCCATCGCGCCATAGAGTTGGCTTTCCTTCTCCAATTCGGCGCGCCGCCGGCGGGATTCGTTGGCATCGATGTGGCCGTTGCGTAGCTCTGCGTCGACCGCCATTTGCTTGCCCGGCAGAGCATCCAGCGTGAAACGCGCCGCCACTTCTGCCACCCGTTCGGCACCCTTCGCGAGGACCATGAATTGCACCATGGTGACGACCAGAAATATGACGAAACCCACCACGATATTGCCTGAAATGACGAAATCGCCAAAAGTATGAATAATGCTGCCGGCCTCCCCCTCGGCCAGGATCAGTCGCGTCGTTGCGACCGTGAGCGCGAGACGGAATACAGTGGAAATCAAAATAACGCCGGGCAAAGAGGAAAAATCAAGTGGAGTACTGACATACAGGGCAACCATCATCAGCAGTATGGCCAACCCCATATTGAATCCTATCAGGGCGTCGACCACCACGACCGGGATAGGCATGACCATCATCGCGACAGCCAGAAGCAGCATCAACGCAACCATTAAATCCGGGCTGGCCGGCGCACGCTTGATGAAGTCACGCAGGACGTTGGCCATCGAGACACCTTTGCAATCGGTTGAGACTTACTCTGCTGTTACGCCATGAAACGTGGCTTTCGAACTCCGAAGGCGCCTCAGCCTTGGCCAGCGCGTGACCCTGCATGAGAGCCACAAGCAGGCGCGAAATGGCTGGGCAGCAAATGTTTCCAACGCAGCCAGCTTGTCAGCACCGAGCGCGACAGGATGTTTGGCTGGCCATAGAGTGCTGCTTGATGGGGCCTGCGAGCTTTCAATATTGGAGAGCAGCAATGCGGCCATTCCTGCTCAGCAGCACACGGCTGTCCTCAATACGATCGACCACCCATCCATCAGCCAAAATGGCGCCGACAAAATACTTCTCGCTGTCGATGACAATATATGGTTGGACCCCATGCCACACAGCTTCGACCGCGATTGCGGATGGCGCCTTCTCCTCTTTGATGAGCACTCCGTTCACCAGTGTTAGAGTACCCTTGGTGCGACGATCGAACGATTGCTGAAGCTTCTGCCAGCTGATGACCGATTCAGACGTGACGGTGCCTTCGGCGGTCACAACACCCTTTGCCGACCCAATCTTGACGTCGAGAAGACCCGCTCGATCGACTTCCTCCTGCAGCTCTTGGGCCGCTGCCTCCGTAAGTTCATTGTCAGCGCGGTGACTGATCGTTCTGGACGCGACTTCAGCCCGAAGTGAATTGGGGCTCGATCCACTTGCATCGCCAAGATAGGAGATCGTGCCTGAAAGCGCGCCGATCCCGAGTGAGCTGATTATGACCATGGCGAGCACACCGATCGGTAGGCGCGGTATGCCGGTCGAACCAGGCGGCTCTGCATCCTGCACGGACAAAGCAATGGACATCTCGCCTACGAGCAGGACGACAGGAAGGGGCACAACAACGGACTGGCCTGCGGCGATATTCCGGTTGCCCTCGATACTGAGTCCGGGTGCAAGCGCCTCGAGTTCGATCGACTTGCCAAGAAGAGTTACACGAAGATGATGCGGTGCCAGTCCTTGCTCGACAAAGACCAAATCGGCATCGAAGCCGCTGCCGATTAAACACGTTTGAAGATCCGTCTTGCCGGTCAGTCCGCAATAGAGCCCCGAAAGCACTTCGAAACGGAGGGAAACGGCGTCATCCACAGAGCATCTCTCAAACAGGATAGAAGCCGCATGGCAATTGCCATGCGGCTCATTTCGGGACTACGTCGCGTCAATAAGGAGACGCGCTAGGGGCAGTCTAAAAGCCGCTTCCGACATTACGAAACGCGTTCGTCGGCGGCCTTCTTGATGGTCTGGAGATTGGTCGTTAGAGTGCGCAACTGGACACTCCTTTTCGTCGCCTCCAAGCTAACATTGGTTAGTTCCTGCACTTGCGCCTGAAAAGCAGTAGCATCAGCTCCGCTTGTATTGCCGGGAGTGCCACTGTTAGTTTTATCGGTATTGCCGGCGCTACTGGTATTGGTATTGCCTGATTTTTTATTATTATCAACTGCAGCCATGATCATTCCTTTTTCTGTTGGAGTTGTGCCGTCAATAACGGCCTGTATGACCTCACGCCGGATTTTCCCGCGTCAGGCATCTTCTGTGTCATCCAAAGCTTCATCGGCCTCAGCCATCGCATCGTTCGCGAATTGGAACGCGAACGATCGCAGGATACTTTGGAAGGCTTCACTTTGTGCTGCAGACTGTGAGTTGTCTTGAAGTTGATCATTTGAAACGGTCCGGTTATCCGCCCGATCGTTCCCGCCAGCTGGCTTGCCATCATTCCCACCAGCTGGCTTGCCATCATTGCCACCAGCCGGCTTGCCATCACCAGAATGCTCGGATTTCGAATCCCCATGGCCCTTTCGGATCAAGGAAGTCCCGAGGTTGCCAACTCCACTCCCAATTGCTGCTATCATCAGGTACTCCGGCATTTGCCATTGGCGGCGACGTGTTAAAGGTTAACCTCGATCAAGCTAAGGGCGGGAGCTTTCGAGAACCTGACGGCTTTTGACAAAAACCGGCCAGCGCAAAAACGTATGCTCTGCAGGATGTTGCTCTCGCATCGAACAGTCGACCACGATCTCGGCTGTTCGGCCAATCCCGCCGTCCACGCATGCCGCGACCGAATGGCAGCCGCAGCAGCTCGTTTGAATCCTCGATGCTGTGGTGTCGAACAGGAGACACGGTCCACGTGCTGCATGACCGCAATGACCGTATTCTTGCTGGCTCCACGGGCGCACGCAACGAGCAGGAACTCGGTCTTTGCATCACCATTCTCTCGCCTGCACATCACGGCCCGGCGCGGTGAGCTCATTGGCTTCGAGAAGGTCGGCGACCGTACGAACATGGGATGGTCTGCCGGCTTTGGGAGGCCGGTGCGGATCCTCTTCTCACCATATCGAAAGCTTGAAGCGGTCGGATTTTCTTGCCCTGTTCGTGAGAACTCCCATCGTCAGCTAATCGTCAGCCAAGCGGTCTATCTAGGCCGGCCGTGCCTGACCTTCGGATCCAAAGGTCCCGTCTCGACACTTTTTGTAACTATAGATCGAAATGGTTTCCCGCGCGATACGCAACGCACACGCTTCTCTGAAGCAAATGTGTGACTTTGTCGGTGGCGAACGAGAGGAGTGACGCCTCAATAAAATCGTCAGGCACGTGTCTAGGAAGGGGAGCTAGCCGAGTTGGTCTGATTTCATTCGCTGTTCCTGGAAATCGGCGGACTGAAGCGCTGATAATCTCAGGACATCGATGGCAACGTTGCGAAAGTCCTGTGAGCTCGGGCCAATCTTGGCCTGCTACTGAGAAGCACTTTGGCGGGAACATTACGCCGTCGCGGGTCTGGCTGACCGTGACGTTAACCGAAAGATGCCGCTGGTCTCGTCAGCCGCCAGCACAATAGCAGCACATTCTCGCCTACTACGGAGACGCAATATGAAGGGCATTGGCCGACCACGGAAATCGCAGGCTGAAACTGGAGCCAGCCGCGCGGGGCGGGCGAGCAGTTCCCTTTCGCAATCAAGTCTTGCTGCGGGAGAAGGTGGACAGTCATTCGATTCCGTTGTGGAGCAGATGCGCTCTGGGGACGCCGATAGGAGGCCCTCCTCCCTTCCAGTTGCGCGCGGTCCAGGCGATGCCCGCGAAAGTCTGCCAGGCGCCTCGATTGGCGAAGATCAAATCCTGAACGCACCGCCACGTGGAGCCGCTGCGCCACCACGCGGAACCGTAGCGCCACGTGGCGCAGCCGCAAGGCGGCGCGGTTCTCCCTCCATGTCTGAGGGCGAAGCCATGGCGCCGGTCGGTAGCCAACTATCAACCGCGCAGGTGGAAGGCACCAGCTCATCGTCAAATCAAGATATCAGTCCGACACAGCTCAGAATGAACAGTCTTGTTCAACAACTGACTGATTGCGAGGCTGCGGCCAGGAAAACCGACGTCCCCGAGGAGGCGGTGGAGCTGATCAGTCGGGTCGTCGATGCAGCCTCAGCAATTCTGGAGTACCGCGCTAGCCTGCCTGCGGCTGAGGCGCAGACAATTATGCCAGACGACAAGGTGCGTAGATGTTGCCAGATCGTGTGCGACGCCGCGAATGAAGTAGACAAACTTGGCCTGTCGACGATCACGAAATTGGACAAAAAGACCAAGAAAGCGGCAGGTATGGTCGATAAACTCTACTCCTACTCCCAGGCGGACCGGCAGGAGCTGTTGATTTTAAATGTGGAGAACCACCATACGGCGGCAATTAAGTGGTGGGAAAAAAAGGCATGGCGCTCCGAACGGCAGCGATCCGCCTGCGCTGCCACCGCTAGCCTATCCAGTGGAACGCCCGTGATGCGGGAAGCCGAGCGGTGCGCACTGCGGCTGCGTGCCGGCTCGGTACTGAGTGTCAGGATCTGGCTGGTCCGTGAGCGGATCGGTCTTGCGCGGGCCAAGATTGAACTGCGGGCGAGCAGGTTCGAGCCAGATTTGAAGGAACTCCTCGTCGGTCGAAATGGAGTGGTGCAGCTGATGGCAAGCGCCGTTCAAGAAGCTCTTCGCGCCCTCTCTTTGGCGAAGGGCATAATGGATGATGGCAAAGCACTCAACGCTCATGATTGCGCGGTTGTAGAAAAAATCATGGAGCGGCTTTCGGATTTTGGATTGGCGTTGCACGAGGTGCATACCAAGCTAAGCCATACCTACCCAGATGCCGGCCTCCCATTGAAACTGTTCGAACGGATCGTGGACGATGCATGGATCACTGCGCACGATGCCATGCACTTGTTGAACCTGCAGTCTCCGCCGTCAGCCATCATGGCGCCACAGGCCCAGGCGGGCGCTGCGATGCCGGCCAGGGCAGGCGCTGCGATACCGGCTGACACTGCTGGTACGGCTGCAGTGTCAGAAGGCACTACAGCGCGAAGGAAAGGGAAGTCAAAGCATAAGTCGGCAGCTCGCGCCGGGACTTCTGCCGCCGGGCAGCCATCAACACCAGTCGCTGCGAACGCCGGCACAGTGCCAGCAGCCAAGGTTCTCGCGCGCTCGGATCAAGTTGCGAGTACACAGGTGAGAGCGCAAGAGGTGGCTGCGAGTTCGTCGGGGGCAGGCTCGACAATCGGGGGCGCCGCGTTGTCAATGGAGGTATTGACGGAGCGGCTCAAACGATTGGACGAACTTTTGCAGTTCGATCTGGCCGGTCAGCAAAGCGTCGTCTCCCAAGTGCGCCAGATGAAGCCTGAGGAGGCCGGTAAGGTCGTGGACGATGTGGCCCAGTACCTGCGAGCCCAGGCCATTGAGATGCAAACCTGTCTCGCCGGGTTGCAGGGGCGTAATGTACGCCTGCTACTCACCTCCACCCAGCTACCCAAAGTGCACGAACGCACAGACCAGCTCAAAGGGTTGCTGAACATGGTGCTGGGACAGGCCAACGCATTGAATGAAGGAAAAGCCGGCATTACGACTGATTGCATGAAGACCTACGCATTTCCGGCGCAAAAATACCTGGAACATTTGTGCAATGCCGACGAATTGATGCCGCCGGAGGCACCGGTCGCGCTGCGTGGCGAGCCAGGAAAGCTGTTTGAGATGAAGCTGCAGCCCAAGATGCTGGTCAATGGTGCGATGCCGAGCCCGATGTGGGTGCACATCCACACGAGTCGCCCCGTCATGGCCAGAAACTTGGAAGGGCTGGCTGATTCCGAATTCACCGCTTGCCACGTTAAATCCAACGAACAGCGCGGCTACAATCGAGAGCGAGAGGAAGCCGATGCTAGGTCCGGTCGCGAGAAGGTCATAATTCATCGCGGCAAACTCACCCCCGCTTTCTGTAAGTCCTTGTTGACCTCGGGGCTTGGCCGCCAACCACGCCATTCGCGTGCCGAGCTCCCGTCGGCGCAGGCTGCATGACAGGGCACGTACTTTGGGGTCTAGGGCAGAATGCGGCCGGCCACGCTGTGAGTCAGCGAGCATTTCTCCTGGCCAAACCGCGAATGCCGCTGCGCGAGTTGCGGTCCGGCGATTGGAGTCGATCGGCTACCGTCAGGGCCGATTTGCGATGTCGCGTTACCTGCTGTTGACGTGGCGGCGTATCTTGCCTCCCATCCAACTTATCGCCGAGATCGCGCCGCCAAGATCGAGGCGGAAGGTCTTCCTGCGAGCGCGGAGCAGGCATAGCCGATCCGATCGGGATCGGCGCATCGCAACGACCCAACGGTGTGGTGGAGAAAATTGGATTCGGGAGAGCTCGTATCCAAGAGGCGGAGTTCCGGCCCGAATACAATCCGCTCGCAAGCACCCACGATGCGCATCCGCAGTTTATTGTCTGGGAGATGGGCTGGATTGCTCGGCGGCGCTGGCGCTAAGGCGGGGCTGTCGCCGGACAATTAGCATTCACTGCCAACAGCCTTGCAACCGTCACCAGTTGCAAGGCTCGGCGGCGGGTCGACAAATCACATGAAATCGTCGTCGGACCCGCTATCGCTGCTGTCGCTGTCCTCGGTTTTGTGGAGATAGAGTGGAGGTTTGCCTGCACGCTGCCACTCACCGGCACTGTTCTTCGTCCATTTGTCGGGATGCTGCGTAGGGTCAAGCACCAGGTCGCCATGATCCACTTCAACAAACCCCATCGTCTGCGCGCGCGCTTGTGCTTCCGGATTAGCCGCACGCCAATTCAGCAACGGTCGGTCGCCGTCTATCCGAAGTTGATGCTCCAGCAGAATATCGCCCGCATTTTCGACGAGCGGATGGGCGACTTGAAGATCCACTATGGAAGTGACCTCAGTTCGACCAGGAAATTGTTCCCGCCAACTTTCCGATTCGAACTCGTTCATGCTGAATCCGCCTTCCATTCTCAGCAGTCCGGCACTCCGGTCTCCCAATTGGTAACTGAAATATCGCGCGTGCTCCGTATCTCGACGGATGCCATATTGCTGAGCAACGTCCGCGGTGCGCCTGGCTCGTGACGATACGAACTCCGAATACTCTTGAGGATTGTCGGCGATGTGCGTGATTTCATCACCATGAAATTGCCTCACCTGTCTCCTGAAGGAAGTCCTGTTGATCTCCACCACAGGAGGTCGGGAATTGAGGGAGTATGCTTGGGGAGCCGCCGATGATGAGGCGCCGCTACCTTCCGATCCGGATAAGTGCATTCGGGCAAATGTGTCCGCGAACCCTTCGCTTCCTGCATCCGATTGCTCGCCGGCATTGTGCGCGCGGTAACTATCGGATGAGCCACCAATTCGACCATACATGACGATTCGTACTCCTATGTTTCGCAACCGAGCTCAAGTTAGCACGGCTGTTCAACATAGGGCGCTTAGTTGACGACTAGCTGACGAGGGCATTCCAACGGCTGCACCAATCAAATCCGCACTGCCGGCCTCAAAACCTCGGACTGCGCCACGCACCGGCCAGCAGAGGCTGAAAGGTCATGCCCGGAGGACTTGCCGTAGTTGCTGGGTGGCAGATCCGAGGGGAGTGATTGCCCCAGGCCCGCGGTTGCGCGGTTGGCCTGACAGAGACACTGGGGCACGGATGGCCAGCCGACATTTGCCACTAGCATGGAACCAGGTCAGTTTTGAACTGGGCAGTCGTGGACTTCCAATGACTAGGCCAAGCCTGCGGCAAAGAATGCTTTCGCGACAGGCTGGAAATATTGCATAGGAACCGCGTGGCCGAGTTTTGTAGTGCTTATCAGCTGACGCGCTAAGACATGGTCATGGACGATCGTCAGGCGTAGTGCCCGCGCCTCACTCAACACATGTGAAACGCGCTCACCTTCGGCACGGCAAACTAAGAACGGCACCCCGGTTTCACCGCGAACGTAACGCAGACCGATCAGGACCGCCCTTCCTGTTAAGACCAGCGTGGCGCGATGCACGCCAAGCGCAGGCTCGTCGGCCGCCTCCTCGCGGATGCGACGCTGTTCACCTTTCAACTCTGGCGCTCCTTGCTGATCCTTCGACTCGCGCGTCACTTCGGTATTGGTCATGCGCATTTCGCGCAGATACAACGCGCGCTGGAGCAGGAGATCGATCAGTCCGCCGACCAGCAGTGCGCCGGCGCCAATTCCCATCAGCAATTTTGTCTCCATAAAGATGAGGCCAACACAGCCCATGCCGCAGATCGGCAGAGGGACCATTGTCTTCCACATCCCGAGAAGGACAATGGAAAAGGTTGCGCTGAGAACCAATACCTTGAACATGGTCTTGCAGACTTCGACCATGGAACGAGCAGACCCCAAGCGCTTCAGCCCTTCAAAGGGGTCAATTTTCTTAAAGCTGAGCTTCATCGGCTCCAGAGAGAAGACAAATCCACCATTGGCTAGCAGGCTGGCCAAAATCACCGCGGCGACGAGGGTTCCAAGCAGCGGGCCAACAGCCGCGACGGTGAGTTGGACGAGCACAACCAATGCCTGCGGCACCGCGGTATCGAAAGGTAGGCTCTGCAACTTGGTGGCTAATAGGAGCGCTTCCCGGCATTTGTCCTCGATCACGCTGCCTCTTAGCCAAAGGTAGCCGAGCCCAGCGCAAGTCCCGACCGCGCGGACGAAATCGGAGCTACGTGGCAGCTGTCCTTTTTTGCGCGCTTCACTTAACTTCTTCGGGCTGGCGGCGTGTGTCTTCTCTTCACTTGTGTCGCTCATGGCAGCAATTTGTCGAACCACTCCAGCACGCCGTTGGCACGTGTGACCTCCAGTTTCATGCTCTCCACCAGATAGGCAGCGTAGGTGACCATGAGAACTGGAAAGACAATGTTCTTGATTGCCGGAGACAGTTGGCTCGCCTTAAATTGCGGGGCAAAGCGACGCAGCAGCATCATCGATATATCAATCAGTATCAGGAAGAACACGACAGGCCCCGATACCAATAATGCCGTGCGCATTATGCTGTCGAGAAGCCCCAACAACTCCATTGCTCCTGGCCCGCTCAGTGTCGGGTGAAACTGATACACCGGCCAAATCAAGTAGCTGCGGTACAGGACACTGATCAAAGTTTCCAGGCCTCCTGATCCGACGAATATGGCAATCGCAGTGATCCCCAGAAAAACGCCCATCGCGGAAGCCTGACTGTTCGTCGCGGGATCGGCCGAAGCGGTCGGGCTGCTGATGCCGCGTTGGTTGTCGATAAGCTCCCCGGCAGCCTGAAGGCCCCAAAGCGGAATGCCAAGAAAAGTGCCAAGGAGTACACCGACAAAAACTTCCTTGAATCCGAGCAGGGTTAGCTGGATCAGGCGTGTATCAGAATCCAGCGCCGGCAATCCGCCGCTGACGTGTGCCAGGCATGGTAGTGCGAAGCCAACAGCCAAACAGCCCCGGATCAGCCCACTGATCTGCGAGCGTGTGAATACGGGAAAGATCAGCATGATGCCCATCGCGCGGGCTGCCCCAAGACCTGCCGCAACGACGAGTTCGAGAGCCGTCTGGATCAGAATTTGAATATCGGCCGATAGCGCGTCCATGGGAGGACTAGTAGCTAAGTGTCATTGCGGGAAACTCGGTGAAGATCTGATCGGCTAGCTCTATGAGCGGGGCGCTTAGCACAGGAGCAAACAGCCCAATCACCGCGACAACGACCAGAAGCTTCACGGTGAGCGGCAAGCTTTCATCCTGGATCTGCGTCGCCGCCTGGAGGATGCCGATAACGAGGCCGACAACCACTGATGCAATGAGCGGCGGTAGAATCCAGATCATGAAAACCACCAGTGATTGGCTCATAAGAGTAATGATGCTGGATTCAGTGATGATCAGCCTCCCGGTAACGTATAACTCAGCACAAGCCCATGCATCAATTTTGACCAACCATCAATGGCAACAAACAAAAAGATCTTGAACGGGACAGATATAACAGTTGGTGAGACCATCGACATACCCATTGCCATCAAGATAGTTGTCACTATCAGATCTATAACAATAAAAGGCAGATAAAGTAGAAATCCCATCTCAAATCCGCGCTTCAATTCTGATAGCAAGAAAGATGGTACAAGTATTGCAAAGTCATCAGGTGTGGCTGCAGCGTGCATTTCCTCTGGCCAGACCTTTTCTGTCGAAGATAGGAAAAATCGCCGCTGCTCTTCATTTGTGAATTTCTTGAGATGCTCGCGCAAGGGCTCACTTCCGGCTTTAGCGGCGCTTACCCAGTCGTCGAATGTCTGATAGTGGAGCTTGGGATCCGACATGCGGTCATAGGTCTGCTCAGCAACGGGCGCACTAACGAACATAGTGAGGATCATCGCCGCGGCGTACAGCACCACATTGGGTGGTATGGTCTGGGTCCCGAGCGCATTGCGGACGAGGAAAAGAACAATTGATACCTTTACAAAGGCCGTTGTCGTGGCAACTGCTAAAACCAGCAGACCGAGTCCGGCGGTAACCGCAAGAAGCGCCAGGATTGTCGGCTGAGCTTCACTCATTGCATGCAAACCCGCCACGGAGCCTGATGCCCAGCTCTTCTCCGATGCGGACAATGTCGCCACGCCCGATACGCTGACCATTGGCCACTATGTCGACCGGGCCGTCGATCGGCCATCCAAGTTCAAAAATATGCCCTTCGCCGGCACTTCTTAATTCCCCAAGAGAAAAAGGCCAGCGGCCGCATTCAAAGACAAGCACGATCTCGACATCGTCGAGATCCTTAGTAAGCTCCAGTTGCGATCCGGGTTGTGTCATATGCGCACTCTCCAAAGGACACGGTCGCGGGCGGAAAGGCCCCCGCAAGATTAATTCATCGCCGTCAAGATCCGCCTCGGCGCACAACTGGCCGACAGCTAGGGTGATCTGGCCGCGGCCGAACGGCGCAATATCGGGCAACAATGCATCACCGACACATGCGCTTCGAAGAAGCGCCGCAGGAAGGCGAAGCGTGCCGACCTCTCCTGCAACAATGAGCGGGAGCTCTGGAGGCAGCCCGCCCAGCTGCCGCGGCAACTGGGCAAGCAGTTCGCCTAGCGCGCGAAACGCAGGCGGTACTAAGCCGTCAAGAGGCGTGAACAGGAATAGACGGCCCTTGCCCTTGACCGCGCCGAAAATGATGTCGAGTTCAAGATGAGGAGCCAGCATCGTGGCTTCGCATACCCGCACGAGTTGCACGTTCAGACGCGTCGTCTCCTCCAGTCGAGTGACAAGCGGCTCCAGAGCGAGTTCGAGAATTAGCGAAGCAGTTGGCTCGGAAGGGAAGGCCAAGCCGTTCTGCACTGTCGTGATGAACTCCTCTACGAGCGGGCGCGACAGTGACAAGATGACCGTTTCGGCTCCCACTCTCCAGACGCAGTCAAGCATCGGAATGGCAGCAGGTTCCTGCTGCCAGACAAGCCCTGCCGTTCGCACCGATAGCGGCACCTCGTTGATCCGGCTTTGAAACGGCGTGCGCGGCGCTCCTGTATCATTGAGCCACGAGACAACCGTGCGGGACAGTTTCAGAACTGGTTCGAACATGGCGGGTGTGACCGCAGCGCCTATCAAAGACTGCACGGTCGTGTCATTCGGACGACCTCTTGCGACCGTCGGATCCGGTTGCGCGGCATTTAGGCAAGCGACCCCCTCGCATATTTCAGCAGTATCTCATCGTCGGCCTCGATCTCGGCTGCGGCCTCCGAATGAGTCTCGACGGCGCGCCGCACGTCGTCCTCGATTTGTTGCCATTTGTCCCTTGCCGCCGAACATATGACCCATAGCTCCCTCGTCCTGGACGCCGCCATCTCAGCCTCCTCTTGAGCGATTTGGGTATCATCAAGCATCTGCCGTCTGGAATTGATCTCAGCGGCAAGCTGTTCAGTGTGAAGGCGGTGACGGTCGAGCGCTGCGCTAGACAAGTTGTCGAGTGACATCAGATGCTGATAGAGCGCTGCTTCTTTTCTTGAACAATGTTGCTGTATCATTGCAAGCTCCCTAGAGGCATTTTGTACGGCTGAGGCGGCCACATCGCGCTGGGCTTCCTTCTTGGACAGCTCGCCAAGGGCACGACGCTCTTGCATTTCCTTCAGAAGCCGTAACCTCGAAGACTGAACCCAGTTCACGCGGTCAGACGCGACATCCATGCGACCGTCTCCTCGAAATCTGACGCGTCATCTTCGCTCTGGCGCAGAAACTCCCTCAGTTCGTCGATTGACGCGACGGCCCGGTCAGTCAGGGGATCTCCACCTGGCTTGTATTCGCCAACATTGATCAAGAACTCGGTCTCGGCATAGCGCGATAGGAGCTCGCGGAAAATGGATGCTGCCTTGCGATGTGTCCCCGAAACGACTGCATCCATGACGCGGCTGCGACTCTGCAGCACATCAATAGCGGGGAAATGCGATCGCGCCGCAATAGCGCGTGAGAGGATGACATGGCCATCGAGAATACCACGCGATTCCTCGGCGATTGGATCACCCGTGCCATCACCCTCTACAAGCACCGTATAGAAGGCCGTGATTGAGCCCCGCTCACCCATGCCGGCGCGCTCGAGCAGGCCTGGCAGCATGCCAAAAACGGAAGGAGGAAAGCCCCGTCGCGTCGGCGGCTCACCCGCAGCAAGGCCTATTTCGCGCATAGCGCGGCAGAAGCGCGTCAGCGAATCCAGCATGAGAGCAACGCGTAGGCCCTGATCGCGAAAATATTCCGCGAGCGCAGTCGCCATTGGAGCGCATTGCGCACGCTCCACCGCCGAGCGGTCGGAGGTTTCAACCACGACGACCGTACGGAGAAGGCCCTCTTCACCAAGATTCCTTTCGATGAATTCACGAACTTCCCGTCCACGTTCGCCTATGAGCGCCACTATGACGACGTCAGCGGCGGCACCCTTTACGATCTGTGACAACAGCGTCGACTTGCCACCACCTGGCTCGCCATAAATCCCGATCCGCTGGCCCTCGCCGCACGTCAGCAGACCATCGAGGACACGGACCCCAAGCGGGAATGGCCGCTCAATCATGCGCCTCGTCATCGGATTGGGGGCTCTGCCATGCAGGGGCCGAGTTTCGACGGTCTTGATTTCGCCTTTGCCGTCCAATGGGCGGCAACGACTGTCGATCACGCGACCGAGCAAATCGCCGCCGACGGGCACCTCACGCATTCGGCCAGTGGCCACGACCTCTGCGCGGCTGGATAGGCCCACCAAGTCCCCGATCGGTGTCAGCAATACACCATCACCCGACAGGCCGATCACCTCGGCCTCGAGCGACAGCCCGGTTCGCGGGTCCTCTAGGAGGCAAAGTTCCCCAATACGAGTATCTGGCAAGACGGCATGAACCAGTGTGCCGATAGCCCGCGTGATCCGACCGCGCACCGCACGCGTGTCAATTCGCTTGGCCGCAGCCCTCAAAGACGAGATTGCTGGAACGAGAGCTCGAGTGTCGGCGTCAGCGTTATGTTCTGGGACGGGCTTTCTCATAGCTCGCCTTTTTCACATAGCGTCCCGAAACCAAGGCGCAGCGCGCGCATCTGGGCGTCAAGTCCCAGGTCGACATTGCCGTACTCGCTCCACAGCACGCACCGTTGCGGCGACAACGTCGGGTCGGGCTCGATCCGCACCCTTGGTCGACCATCCTGGCCGTCGCATCGAGCAAACTCTCGTGCAAGCATGTCGACTTGCATGGGAGAAACATGAAGGCAAACTTCGGCGCCGCTGTATTGACACTCTATGGCGTGACGAACAGCCCTCACCAGTAGCTCGCCCGGATCGAAAGCGCCGATAAGATCGCTCAATATTTCCATCACGAGCTGCGGCAATTCCTGCTCCAGAGCCGCCTTTCGTCGCGCGATTTCGGAGATTGTCTCCGCAATCAGCCCTGCCATCTCCTCGGTGCCTGCATTCGAGCCCTCCATGTGGCCGCGCACCCACGCCCGCTGGTAAACGGCGCGTGCCCAGTTTCGAACGCGCTGCCGATGCCGTTCTGCCGCGGCAAGCGCTTGCGCGGCGCTGTGCCAGGTTTCGAGCTCGCTCGCGGGTATCAGTGGTCCGATTGGACGCATCTGCGGCGCTATTGGCCCCTCGGAAAGTTCGGCTGTCATTTCACCGGGGTCTCTGTCTCAAAATGAGCTAGTACAAGTGAAAGCAATTGGCCGGCGGCGGTCCAATGCTCAGGTGCTGGAGTCTCCGCGGCAGTCCCCTCGGGCAACCGAAGAAGCACGCGGTTACGCTCGGTCGCTGAACTGTCCTGGAGCCAAGCCCCAAGACATGCATGTCCATCGTATTCGATTTGCTGAGCGAGTTTTTCTGGGTCCGCGATCAGTCTGTTCTCAACGGCATGCAGCAGGTGTCGGATTCCGAATGCGTGTGCATCCACGCCGATGCGTTTAACAAGGATGGCAAGCTCAGGCTGAGAGACAAACGCGACCAGCGAACGGGCATGCCAGATACTACCAGCAAGAAGGGCAGCTCGATATGGATCGTGCCCGCGTAGAAGGTCCGGCCTGCAGCCGATGTGGTTCAG
Organism: Mesorhizobium sp. M6A.T.Cr.TU.017.01.1.1; assembly: GCF_004023115.1. NCBI lineage: Bacteria > Pseudomonadati > Pseudomonadota > Alphaproteobacteria > Hyphomicrobiales > Phyllobacteriaceae > Mesorhizobium > Mesorhizobium sp. M6A.T.Cr.TU.017.01.1.1. The sequence continues at coordinate 44,558 of NZ_RZTA01000018.1, read as the reverse complement.
ATCCACGTCATAGTTGCCCAGCAATTCTGCCAGCCTTGGATGCAGTCTGGAACACTTCTGCAACTTCACTAACGTTTCTGCCGATAACGCTGGATCAAGACGCGCCGCTAGACGGGTCGGATGGGCCGAAGCCGCAAGCTCGCTCGCGCCCGGAAAACGCAATTGGTGCGGACCATCAGGTCGGGCGGTCTGTATAGGCATTGGCAATGAGATGTCACCCACGTCCAATTGCAGGCATTCTTTTGCGAATGGCCTCGACAGCAGAAGCATCCCGGCGCCCCTCGACCTTGGAAACGCCGGTTGATTGCTTGCGCCGACGCGTAGCAACGCTGCCCAAGAGATAACAGGCCACTGCGAATACGGCTGCGGCAAACCCTGTCACGGTCGCCAGAATTGGCGCAGGAAGAGGTGTTGATGCTTGTGGCAAAACAGCAGTCGGATCGGGCCGTTGCTCGTGTGCGGACCGTTCTACCGGCACCAAAACCACTTCCACCTTATCGTAGGACAAGCCTTCGATGCTGTCGGCTACCAGCATCTTTATCTTTGGCAGCAGAGCCGCGACATTTGTTTTGGCGTCGTGCCTGATAAACACCGCGGCCGAGGATGGCGTGGCGCCGGCTCGCACAAGGTCGTTATGCGGCAGCACGACGTGAACACGTACAGAAAAAACGCCATCGATATCGCTGATCGTCCGCGACAACTCTTCGCTCAGGGCATACACGTAACGGGCACGCTCCTCGGTCGGCGAGGCAATCAGGCCTGATCCTTGGAATATCTCACCGAGGTTCTTGAAGGATTGGCGCGGCAACCCCTTGGCGTTCAGAAGGTTGATTGAGAAGGCGAGCAGCTTTTCGTCAACCTGGATCGTGCTGGTTCCATCCTTGGCGACCACCCGGATCGCGGCGACCCCGTTGTCTTCAAGAAGTGCGAGCATTTCATTTGCCTCACGCTCTTGCAATTGCGTGTAGAGGTCGGCTTTGCAAGCAGTGAGGGCGACGAGAACTGGCAGCATGACAAGTCTAACCGACCGCCACCCTGACAGGCCACGCATGATTTCGCCCTCGGCCAAGCCAATCATGCGCGCGGTTCAGCCTTCCTTCAAAAGTTTATTCACGGATGATGTGACGCCGCTGACGCCTTTGGAGATAAGCGCCACCTGGGTGACGCCGTTGTAAACATCCCGAAGACCAGCCATCATCATTTCGAAGTCTTGCCCTTGTTGAGGAATGCCCGAGATTCCGGTTCCCGCCTCACCTGGGACGGGAAGCTTCTGCGCCGGTCCCGGTAGAGCGCCCTTCGAAAGGGCTATGTCATGGTCGAGCGCGGGGAAGGAAACAGTATTGTGTGGATATAGGGAGGAAATCGTCTGCAACACGCGATCGCCCATGCCGCTCGTCGGCGCAGCCGCGCGCTGAACATCCATCGCCGCAGCAACTGGCGCCGCACTCGCTGGCCCCGCGGCGGCATCGTTTTTCAGCGAGTCGGCTGCATGCCCTAAGGCGCGCTCAAACTGGGCCTGCTCGACAATCGACGGTGATCCGACCCTGGGGAGGCCAGCCGTTAGAGTGGCAGAGATCGACGTGACAGGCATCATCATGTAAGGACTCGGTTGCTCTCTCTGACCGGGCGAGCCCCGCCCATTCATCACCCGGTGTCGGCGCAACACTCCTAGGGGGGCAAGCTGACAACAAGCTGACTAACGGCGGCGTCATTTCGACAATCTAAAATCTCTTCGGCAATTTAGTCACTTGTGATGATTTCAGCGTTTGGTTTATCAGTGCGACATGCCGAGAACGCTTATCCAACCCGTCACCCTGCATGTTTTGAGACTTCTTTGTGCCGGGTTTTTTCTGTCCACCGGGATTCAACCGGCGCACGCAGTCCCGCTGTCCCTTCCGGCGACACCCTATAGATACACGGTTCTGGATCAGGAACTCGCTGCAGCGTTGCAGGAATTCGGCAACAACCTGAATATCAGGGTCAACATCAGTCCTGCGGTGAAGGGGCGAATTCGCGGACGTATGCCTGATTTGCCACCGCGCGCGTTCCTCGACCGCTTGACGAACCTTTACGGTCTCCAATGGTACTATGACGGCCTTGTACTCTATGTGTCTGCTGCACAAGAATCGCAAACTCGAATGCTTTTGATGACGTCGATTCGCTTCGATGCGTTCAAGGGGGCTCTCGACAAGCTTGATATCTCTGACGAGCGCTATGTGGTCAAACCCGTGCCAGGCAATGGCCTCGTCTTCGTTTCCGGTCCACCGCGCTTCGTCGCACTCGTGGAGCAGACCTTTAACGGCTTGGTGGCGGAGGCGCAGGCGCAGACTCACATAGCGGCCACGCCAAAGGAATCAGTGCTGATCTTGTTTCGTGGCTCCTCCACTACGGTCGTTCGCGACGGACGACCGGATGCTTCTTATTCTTCTGACATTCCACAACAGGATAGCGTTGGCGGGAAGCCTGAGCTGGGCAAGAAATGAACATTGAGGATTTCCCGCAGCTCTGAAGAACATGACTGCGGCTACCCCTTTGTGAACTCTTCGCAAACTCGTCAGTTTCTCGAAAGCTAATCCGCTCATGATGAGTCCCGGCAGCTCTCGCGGTGACTCCGGCCATTGTGTTGGACCGAACCTTGGAGCCGGCCCGGAACACAGCAATTGAAGGCAGGGCAGGCGCATTCGTGACCTGCCGACGCTTGGAATTGTCGAATTTTGTGAAACGCAAGGGATCTTCTGTCGGGGTCTCTTGTGGGGATTTCAACGTCACGTCTGAGGATGCATAATGTCGGCCAGCAATCTTTCAACTTTCTACCGCTCAAATTCGCTACAGTCCGCAAGGGGTTGGCCGGGCCTGAAAGTTTCCCATTTTGCGACCCAGCATCAGCAAAGTGCATCGTGCTTCGAAGCGATGCTGTCCACTTGTGTGCTGGCAGACAAGCCCGGCTCTTTCGCGCAAGGGGATCTGCCAGCGTCGAATCTTGATTCGACAATGGATAACTTGCGGCAGGACCCTTTGGGCCATCTGGCACCGGATGTCGAATTGACATTGAAGGGCTTGGAGCAACACCCACTGGATCTGCTGCCGCCAAATATGAGGGCGGCTCTCAAGGAGGACCAATCGCAACGCTCCAAGGCGACTGAAGCCCAACATCTGCTCCGCGTCACCCCGAAGATCGAGCCGGCTCCCAGGCCGAGCCCCGGAATCACGTGGAACGGTGGGTCGCTGACCACGGCTGAGTTGCAGATTGTTGCGGTACTCAACCGTCACAAGGACCAATGCCCGCTTACTTGGAAGTCGTTGACCGACAAAGCCAATGATCCCTCTACGCCACCGGATCTGAAAGCGGCGATCCAGGGACTGCAGCAGGATTCGGGACTTTTTTATGCGATTGGCTCGCAGGGCGACGGCCGCTGTGGAGGCAAGATCAACGCCAAGGACTTGGCCGGATTTTCAAACCACCACCCACAAGTTGCTGCATTTCAGGAAGCCCAAGCGCAAAGCTACGAGCAGAACTACATACCATCCGACGGCAGCGGAGGTTTGCAGCCTTCGGTCATGACTTTGAGCGATGCCTTGCGGGAGTTTTACCGGTACTCCGAAAATCTGTCCAAGGACCTGAGTCTGGATGAGTTCAAGAAAATGGTCGGCGGCGAATCGAAAAACGGCAAATTTCCGCCCCAGGTCATTGCGGCGGCGCAATATTTCCTCGATCACCCCGATGCTTGGAACCAGTTGTGCGGTGGCTCGAAAGGGAAGATGCACAAAGAGGATTTCCTGCAAGTCGCCTCATCGTCGATGAGCCTCACGCAAACTGAGCTGAATACGGTCGAGATGATCAAGGACCATCAGGACACGTTCTTTGGAAGCGGTGTTCTGACTCGCGACAAACTGGCGAAAATGAAAGACGACAAGAGCCTTGATCCGAAAGTGCGGGAAGCAGCCTCTCAGCTCCTTTCAGATCCTCTTTTGTTTGGCCTCCTGAACAATTCGATCACGGGCTATAAGACCCATCATAAATTCTTCGACTTTGGCGGCGGGCATACGGTTGATTCCGGCAATATCAGCAAAAAAGACTTTGCCCATTTTTGCACAAACATGTCGTCTGCGAACCGCAACGTTCAGCAGCCAATCACCCACGGCGCCCAAACCGCAGAAGAGCAGAATGCCGTCGCGGACATGAAGATGGGCCTGATGGACCAGCCTGACATTAAGTCAGCCAAAAAGAACGGCGGGGCCGTCATGCACGTCGTCGACTCCGTGCTCAAAATCGAGACGAAAGTGCTCGACTTGGCGGCAACGGCGGTGGGACTGCTCAGCTTCATTCCGGGCCTCGGACAAGTAGCCGATCTTGCCTCGATGGTTCTCGAGGCTGAGTCGCAAGCAGCCAATCTCCTGCGTACGGCCATTAACGGAGGCGATATGAAGCGAGCGCTGGAGGAAGCTGGCCTCAATATGGCCGCGCAGGCGATCGGCCTTATCGCAGGCCCCGAGGTCAAGCTGGCCATTCGAAATGGGCTCGTAAAGCACCTGATGGAAGAGGCCTTGGCGGCAGGCATTGATCTTTCGGTCTCGACGGCGCAGGACTACGCAGAAGGCTATGTGAATAACCTCAAAGCGCGCCTTGCAGGCGGCCCTGAGCAAAACCTAGGCCTGCCGAGCATGCCATCATTCCAGAGTGTGGCAAGCAATGTGCCCTTCGTCGGCATTGCCTTATCCTAGCCGTCGCCTTGCGCGGAAGCTTTGGCTCGCGCGCTGACATAAGGGTCATTGTGGCACAAGCAGGGGTTCATCCGCATCAACGCAAGCGGTGTTCCTGACGCCATCTGGATCGGACTGTGAGGGGGATGTCCGAAGTCTGTGAAGGCTTCGGTATATGACGACTTCAGAGTTACGCTGAGCCCAGCCATCTCGAGCCGGTGCGCCGGGTCGAGGTTTTCACGGGCGCCGGCCGGCAGCGGGAATGGTCTCCGGAAGGCACGGCGCGGATGGTGGCGGAGCGGCGCAGCCGAAGGAACGGCTGTCGCGCGCCCAGGGCGGCCTCCCGAACAGCCAGACGATGATCTCCTGCCTTGGGCCTATATCCTTGTGCCCACGCTCAAGGCAGTCGGCTGAAAACAGCGCTGATTTAAAACAGCATTATCCTGCACTGCACCCTCGATCCTTGCGCTCACCGATCGCTCGTCGACACGCACGCGGTCAAGTCGTTATCGGCGCTATGCCGATGGGCTTCGAGAGCAAGGTGGACGCTGAGCGGTGCGTCAGCCTCAGGGCGCGGCTGGCCAGCTTTGCGTCTCACGCTCTATGACGGCAACACCCGGCTGATCCACTTGGCCTGTTCGCGGGCTCCCGGCAGCGGCGCGGAAGCCACGGTCCGCCTTCCTCGGCTTCAGGCCAAAGACACCGCAGCATGCTCCAGAGCTATGTCTGCCGCCTTCGCCCCATCGTCGCTGGTCATGTGGAAAGGACAAGTAGGCTACGCACCCCATAATCCCGTCGGGCAGGATTCGGCAGTCGACGGCGAGACATTCGCCAAACCTCATTCTTGATTCTCAGCAACGTTAAAAAAAATTCACATAATGTTCGTGAGCGTAGTCTCCTGTCAGGTGGTACATTCGCCACAATATCTGGCGTCTTAGTCGTAGAAAGGACTGTGATCCATCTTCCATTAGCATCCATACCAGCGGATTTACAGCAAATGACGAGAGAGGTCTCATGCGGATTGATGGGGATAGAAGGGCTAGCGGCTTGCTGCATCCCGTCCGGGTTGATGCCAACCAATGTTGACACTGGTAAATCGCCTAAGGACGGCAGCGCATCTTGATCGTCTTCGAATCCTGGGCCTTTGCGCGCATGCGGATCTAACCGTCGGCGAGCTGGCCGATATTACCAGTCTGCCTCGCGAGCAGGTTCGACGCCACGTCCGGCGGCTGGTCAGAGCCAACTTTCTTTGCTGCAACGAACAACGTCCGCAGTCTTCGTACCATATGCAAGCAGGAGGCAAGGATGGCGGGCTGGCTCAATTGGTGGTCGATCTCCTGCCCCACGATGATGGCCACCATAAAAGAGACCTACAACGCCTAGAAGCAATACAAGACGCGCGGTTGAAGGGACCGCCTGCTTGATCGTGAAATAGATCAGTCCAAATGGAGCGCGACTACCATGGATAACTCCGCCGGCGGCGCCATCGCGCAGCCCGACACTTACGGGCGGCCTCACTTAGCCGCCGCCGACTCCCGCGTTCACGAACTGCTTCTAAGACAGGAGCGCCAGGAGCGGACAACTCTCAAACTGATCGCCTCTGAGAACTTTGCCTCCTCGGCGGTGTTGGAAGCCACCGGGTCGATTTTCACCAACAAGTATGCCGAGGGATACCCCGGTGCGCGCTACTACGCCGGAAACGAGATCGTCGATGAGCTTGAGACCCTCGCGATCGAGCGCCTGAAAGCGCTATTTGGCAGTGAACACGCCAACGTCCAGCCTTATTCAGGCTCGCCAGCCAACCAGGCTGTCTATCGCGCGCTTTTGAGCCCCCGTGACAAAGTCATGGGCTTGCCTTTACCCGAAGGCGGCCATCTGACTCACGGTTGGTCCGTCAATTTTTCCGGCAGCGATTATCAGCGCGTCCCGTACAGGCTGCACGAAAAGACACAGCAAATTGACTATGACCACTTGCGCGAGACCGCCAAGGGGGAACGCCCGAAGCTAATTTGGGTCGGCGGAACTGCTTATCCGCGTATTTTTGACTACGCGGCAATGGCCGAAATTGCTTCGGAGGTGAACTCGTATCTGGTGGCTGACATCGCCCACATCTGCGGCCTGGTTGTCGCAGGAGTGCATCCGAACCCCGTGTCCCATTGCGATGTGGTCACCAGCACCTCTCACAAGTCGATCCGCGGTCCCCGGGGTGGCTTCATTTTATCAAGGAATGAAGACCGTTATCAGCCCCTCCATCATCCGAAGAGCAAACACAATCTGGCCAAACGTATAGACCGCGCCGTGTTCCCTCTTCTGCAAGGCGGACCGCATATGAATACTATCGCCGCGCTTGCCGTCGCTTTGCAGGAAGCAGCGAACTCGTCCTTTCGTGTCTACGGTCAGCAGATCGTCCACAACGCCAAGGCTCTGGCCCAGGCGCTTCTGGAGCGAGGTTATGAACTCGTCACCGGGGGCACTGACAATCACATGCTGATCCTTGATCTTCGGGACCGGCCGCTGTCAGGCAAAGCCTATGCAGAGCGCTTATCGCGTGCAGGCATCATTGCGAATTTCAATATGGTCCCGGGCGACCGACGGCATCCGGCGCTGACAAGCGGCATCCGCTTAGGGACACCAGCGGTGACGTCCATGGGCATGCGCGAAACGGAGATGGTGCAGATCGCCGCTTTCATCGACTCGGTCTGCCGCCAGCCCGATGACCAGGAAGTTCATGCGAGCGTACGAAGAGACGTTGCCGACTTCTGCACTGCGTTCGATGTTCCCGGCATCACCGACCGATAAGCCACCCCAATCCAGAAACTCCTCACTAACTCCAGCACTTGAAGCGAGGGCATTTTTATGACCAGGCAGTTCGTGTTCTCTTCCGAATCCGTCGGCGCGGGACACCCCGATAAGATGGCAGACAACATCTCCGATGCCATTCTCGATGCGGTCCTGCGCACCGATCCGAAGGCGCGCGTCGCCTGTGAAGTGTTGGTGAAGACGGGGATGGTCGTTGTGGCTGGCGAGATCACCAGCCATGCACACATCGATTACAGCCAAGTCGCCCGCGATACGATACTCGATATTGGCTACGACGATGATGCGATTGGCTTTGATGGTCGACGTTGCGCCGTCGTTCTGGCCCTCACCGAGCAGTCGCCCGACATAAGCCAGGGCGTTGATGAAGGACGAGGGCAGGATCTCGGGCAAGGGGCAGGGGATCAGGGCATCATGTTTGGATTCGCATGCAACGAGACGGATACATTGATGCCCCTGCCGATCCAACTCGCTCACCATTTGACGAAAAGACAGGCCGAGGTCCGGAAAGCGGGACAGCTTGGCTGGCTGCGTCCGGACGTGAAATCTCAAGTGTCCGTACGCTACGAAGGGCTCCGCCCGGTGGCGCTGGATACCATAGTCCTGTCAACGCAGCATGACGAAGCGGTCTCACAAGCCACGGTCCGCGAAGGCGTCATTGAGGAGATCATAAAACCGGTCCTGCCGGCCCACCTGGATACTTCGGGGATCAGATTTCTGGTCAACCCAACAGGGCGGTTCGTGGTCGGTGGGCCTGCCGGCGACTGCGGCCTCACAGGACGGAAGATCATCGTCGATTCCTACGGTGGGACCGGGCGTCACGGCGGCGGTGCCTTTTCGGGCAAGGACCCATCCAAGGTTGACCGCTCGGCGGCCTATGCCGCCCGGTATGTCGCGAAGAACATCGTTGCCAGCGGCCTTGCGGAGGTCTGCGAGGTTCAGCTTGCCTACGCGATCGGCGTGGCCAGTCCGGTTTCTGTCATGGTCAATACCTTCGGAACCGCAAGGATCGAGGAAAAAAGGATCGAGCGCCTTGTTCTCGAGGTTTTCAATCTCCGACCGAAAGGCATCATCAAGATGCTTGATCTCTTACGGCCGATATACCGCAAGACGGCGACATACGGACACTTCGGGCGTGAAGAGCCTGAGTTCACTTGGGAGAAGACGGACAAAGCTGACGATTTGCTGCGTGAAGCCGGACCGGCAGCTGCGTGAGGGCGGCTGGATCAAGCGCATGCGGCAACCCATTTCAACTCGCGAGACCACGCCCGGCCGGCGTGGCAAGAAGCCGGCTCGGGTTATGGCGGAGATTTTGATGCCGGATTATGACGTGCTTTGCATCGGCAATGCCATTGTCGACATCATCGCCCAGTGCGACGAGGAATTCCTCGAGACGAACGGCATCATCAAGGGCGCGATGAACCTCATCGACACACAACGCGCCGAGTTGCTCTACAGCCGCATGGGCCCGGCGATCGAGGCCTCCGGCGGCAGCGCCGGCAACACGGCGGCCGGCGTCGCCAGCTTTGGCGGCCGCGCCGCCTTCTTCGGCAAGGTCTCCAACGATGCGCTGGGCGAAATCTACGCCCACGACATCCATGCGCAGGGCGTCGCCTTCGACACCACGTCGCTCAAGGGTGAGCCGCCGACGGCGCGCTCGATGATCTTCGTCACGCCCGACGGCGAGCGCTCGATGAACACCTATCTCGGCGCCTGCGTCGAGCTTGGCCCTGAGGATGTCGAAGCCGACAAGGCGTCTGGCGCCAAGGTCACCTATTTCGAAGGCTATCTGTGGGACCCGCCGCGCGCCAAGGAGGCAATCCGCCAGACGGCGAAGCTGGCGCACGCGGCAGGCCGCGAAGTGTCGATGACGCTATCGGATTCGTTCTGCGTCGACCGCTACCGCGACGAATTCCTCGACCTGATGCGCTCGGGCACGGTCGACATCGTCTTTGCCAACAGCCACGAGATCAAGTCGCTCTACCAGACATCGTCGTTCGACGAGGCGCTGGCCCAGATCCGCAAGGATTGCCGGATCGCCGCCGTGACACGCTCTGAAAAGGGCTCCGTCATCGTGCGCGGCGACGAGACCGTGGTGATCAAGGCGACCGCCATCAAGGAACTGGTCGACACGACGGGCGCCGGCGATCTCTATGCCGCCGGCTTCCTGCATGGCTACACGCAAGGCCGCGACCTGCAGACTTGCGGCGACCTTGGCTCACTGGCAGCCGGATTGGTGATCCAGCAGATCGGCCCCAGGCCCCGTCAGAATTTGCGCCGCGAGGCCGAGCAGGCGGGGCTGACCATTCCGGACGTTCAAACGAGTTAGTGGCCTACCTTCCCGTTGTGCAGGCTATCTCGCCAGAAGCGCAATCACGGAATAGGGAAATCCTGATGTCGAACATGATGAAGGCGCTTGTGAAGGCCAAGGCCGAACCGGGCATCTGGATGGAAGAGGTGCCGGTGCCGGAAATCGGCCCCAACGACGTGCTGATCAAGATCAAGAAGACGGCGATCTGCGGCACCGACGTGCACATCTACAATTGGGACCAGTGGGCGCAGAAGACCGTGCCGGTGCCGATGGTGACGGGCCATGAATTCGTCGGCACCGTTGCCGATTTCGGCGCAGCGGTCACCGAATACAAGGTCGGCCAGCGTGTATCGGGCGAAGGCCACATCGTCTGCGGCCATTGCCGCAACTGTCGCGCCGGGCGAGGGCATCTGTGCCGCAACACACTCGGCGTCGGCGTCAACCGTCCGGGCGCGTTCGGCGAGTATCTGGCGATCCCGCAGCACAATGTCGTGCCGATCCCCGACGATGTGCCCGATGAGATTGCCGCGATCTTCGATCCCTTGGGCAATGCCGTGCACACCGCATTGTCCTTCGATCTGGTCGGCGAGGACGTGCTGGTGACTGGCGCCGGGCCGATCGGCATCATGGGCGCGCTCGTCGCGCAATGCGTCGGTGCGCGCAAAGTGGTCATCACTGACATCAACCCGGTGCGGCTGGCGCTAGCCAAGAAACTCGGCGTCCAGCATGTCGTCGACGCCTCGAAGGAAAAGCTGCGCGACGTCATGCCGGTGCTCGGCATGACCGAGGGGTTCGACGTCGGGCTCGAAATGTCGGGCGCCGCCCCCGCTTTCCGCGACATGATCGACACCATGAACAATGGCGGCAAGATCGCCATTCTGGGCATCGCGCCGACCGGCTTCGAGATCGACTGGAACAAGGTCATCTTCAAGATGCTGCATCTCAAAGGCATCTACGGCCGCGAGATGTTCGAAACCTGGTACAAGATGATCGCGCTGGTGCAGGGTCCTCTCGACGTGTCGGGCCTGATCACACACCGCATCGGGGTCGATGACTACCTCGACGGTTTCGAGGCGATGAAGAGCGGCAATTCGGGGAAGGTGGTGATGGATTGGTAGGGATCGCCTTGGCCGCTCTTCAGGAAAAGCTGACGGGACAGCGCCCCTCTGGTCCGCCGGACATCTTCCAACGAGGGGAACATGGCTGGGTGGAGAGCTATGGCTCCGCTAGGTGCGCCCCCTAATCATGATACGGCGACGTATCGCGGCCCATCCGATAACGGTCGATGGTGGCAATTCGCCTCAGCCGATGACGGAAATCCGGTGAACGGATGCTCACAGGCCCCCACGCGATCGTCTATTTCCTAAGATCTGCGATTGAGGTCGAGGTGTTGCCGCCGTTTCAGCGGGTAAGATGCGTTAGACGACTTCCGGTACCTTTCCGGTCAGCGAATTAAGGAAGGCAACGAGCCGCATTGGACAGGTCGTGCCATTCCGGTTCGGGGGAAGTATGGCGCGGCTCAGCATGGCGACACGGTCGGAACTGAAGCGGCGATCGTGGAGCGTTATCGCGGCGTTGACAAGCGGCGCATTCTGAATGAGTTCGGGGCGGTAATCGGCTATTATCGCAAGCGCGCGCGATCCGTCTTATGAACCGTCGTGAGCAGAGGCCGTCTGCGGGCAAGAGCCGCAGCCGCTGTTACGGCAGCGATGTCCGCGAGGCGCTCATCGTGTTGTGGGAGGCTTCGGAGCGGCTGAGGTCCGCATCGTCGCTCGCGGCGGCCAGCGCCGCCGGGCAGGAATGAGTTCGAAAGTTCGCCGCTCGGTGCAAGCCCGCACCTTCGGCGATTGGAAAGATCCGCCGCCCGGCTTGGTTGAGCGCATTCGGGCACGTCTTGGTCGGGGAGCTTCGTGCAGACGATGGTGCTGACCGAAATTGCCACCGGCTGGACCGAATGCATTCCGGTCCGCACGCGCAACAGCGGCAATGTGATCATGGCGATCAAGCAGGCCCGCTCGCGGTTTCCCTGACCCTGTGCTGCTGTTTGCCGGCATCCGCCCGCACAGGAAGAGCTTGGAAAGCGGTCGATCGTCGTGGCCTGAATGCGGAAATCGAGGACGTTGGTCGTCGATCTCCAGCCTGAACGCGGTCGTTTCCTGGTGCCGCAAATCGGCTGTTGCATACACATCCCTGTCAGACGTCAGTTTTCCTCGCCCATTTTGGTGTCGAGACGCGAAGTGCTCTTTTGGACCAGCAAGGCTTTTTGGAAATCTGAGAGCGGCTTTCCGCGGGGCGCTCCATTTTTGAGCATCAAGCTACCACAGCCAATGACGCGCAGGTTCCACCAGACTCGCCAGCCTTGAAGGACAGCGAAAAAAGCAGAGCACGACAGACACAAGAATCCATCAGGACGCCGCAGTCGTTGAAGATGCGGCGCTGCATCCATACCGTGGATGCATTTGATCCAAATAATCGATTTGTTCAATCAGTTTCTCGAAAGCTAACCCTACCCTCTGTGGGAATCGGGCTCTGAGCCGCGACGCTGCCTTGCGAGCGTAGGGGCTGCACGTAGGAGAGATGATGCAACGAGAAATCGCACGCGGGTTGCTGGCGTCGTGGGTTCGCCGACCGGCGTATTTGAGCCCGCCAGTTGGTCCTCACCCGCGCCTATTGCCACCGAGCGACTTGCATGTCCCTCCGACTCGGACCAGTTCCGAGAGCTGCGACGAGTTGCGCGCCGTGTGCTCCGATCAGATGGCCGCCGGTGACGCGTTCGATGGGCCGTCCCTCTTCGATAGGAGATGAAATGCGAACGCTGCTCGTGGATCATCATGCGGATCTTGCGCGCGCCATGCGACTTGCGCTCGGGGATGGCGGCTTCGTCGTTGATGTCGTTGGTACTCTGGAACTGGCCTCGAGTGCATTTTCTTGCGCCAGCTATGAAATTCTCCTGCTGGAATTGGCTCTGCCAGATGGCGATGGCTTGGGTTGGCTGAGGCAGTTGAGGACCCACGGGCATTCAGTTCCTGCCGTCATTATGAGCAGCCTCAACGATCTCGATAAGCGAATTGCGATCTTCAACGGTGGTGCGGACGACTTTCTGCTCAAACCCGTCTCTACCGATGAGCTTATCGCCAGAATGAGAGCCATTCTGCGCCGGGCGACACAAATGACCGACCTGAGGCTCGTATTTGGCAATCTCAACTTCGATCCGGTCGCCCGACAGGTTTTCGTTGCTGGGCACCCAATGATGATCGCACGTCGCGAACTCTGTATTCTAGAGCATCTGCTTAACCGGGCAGGCCGCATCGTGCCCCGTGCGCAGTTGGAAGATCACCTCTATTCGTTCAACGACGACGTGTCTGCCAACGCGCTTGAAGTCGGAATCTATCGTTTACGTGGACATCTGACCAGATCAGGTGCAACGCCACGGATCAAGACCATCCGTGGCATTGGTTACATTCTAGAATTGACTGACGCGTCATCCGCATAGTTTGTCGAATCGAAAGAAGATCTATTTTGCTGATCCTTCAACATCCTTGCCCTGCGCTCAATTGGCGGGCGATCGCCATCAAGGTTCCTAGACCTGCAGTGCCCCGTTACCTGGGCCATCTCCTCTGTGCGCTTATTGTGACTTTCCCACTTGGTGTCGCGGCGCAAAACAAGCAGGACAAAGGCGCGCCGCGTGCGGCTTCGAATAGCATCAACGCCACGCTGACCCTTTCCTCTTCGCTCGGGGAGACCGTTCATCTGCCCGCGCCAGCCACGACCATCTTTGTTGCTGACCCCACGATCGCGGATTTTCAGGCACCATCGAGCAAAACAATCTTCGTCTTTGGCAAGAAATCGGGGCGGACCAGCCTATTCGCCTTGGATGGCAACGGCGAGCCTCTCGCCGAATTGCGTATCGTTGTCACGCAACCGATCGGGGATTTACGCGCCATGTTGCGGGAGCAGGTCGGCGACTATCCCATCCGCGTCAACTATACGCCGCGCGGCGCAATCCTTAGCGGGACAGCGCCCGACGCAGAGGTCGCCGACACCGCAAAAAGAGTCACTGAGCAATATCTGGGCGACGGAGCGCAAGTCGTCAACAACATCAAGGTCACTGGATCCCTGCAAGTTAACCTCAGCGTGCGCGTAGCCGAAGTCTCACGCAGCGCCATGAAGTCACTCGGCATCAACCTGTCCGCCTTCGGTCAAATCGGCAATTTCAAAGTGGGCGTTCTAAGCGGAAGCGGTGCAAGCGCTGGGTCTGGTTCAACCCAGGGTGGCGGTACAGCAGAAATCGGATTCGACAACGGTGCCGTCAACGTCAGCGCGGTTCTCGACGCGCTCGCCAAGGAGCATATAGCTTCCGTCCTGGCTGAGCCGAACCTCACCGCCATGTCGGGTGAAAAAGCCAGCTTTCTCGCTGGCGGCGAATTTCCCATTCCTGTCCTGCAGGAAAACAGGCAGGTATCGGTTGAATTCCGTCACTTCGGCGTCAGTCTGGAATTTGTGCCGACAGTTCTCAGCAACAATCAAATCAACATTCACGTAACGCCCGAAGTCAGTGAACTGTCGACGCAAGGTGCCGTGCAAATCAACGGAATTTCCGTGCCGGCAGTTTCCACGCGCCGAGCCGATACGGTCGTCGAACTCGCCAGTGGGCAGAGCTTCGCAATCGGCGGTCTAATCAGGCGGAACGTCAACAATGATGTCAGGGCCTTTCCCTGGCTCGGAGAAATGCCGATCCTGGGACCGCTTTTTCGCTCGTCCTCGTTTCAAAAAGAGGAGTCAGAACTGGTCATTCTAGTTACGCCTTACATTGTAAGACCAGGCTCCAACCCAAACCAGATGAGCGCACCTACCGAGCGGGCGGCACCGGCTTTGAACGGAGGGGGCGCTCCGACGAATTCCGTGGCAAGTCCCCCGCGAGACCGCGCTGCTATCCGTGCGGGCGCGCCAAGCGCCCAGGGCGGTCTCGGCTTCATCATCGAATAGTGTCGTCCAATGATGTTGCGTTTTATAATCCTCTTTGTCGCTCTGGCACCAAGCGTAAGTGGCTGCACCAGCACTACGCCAGTTGATGTCGAACCATCGGCACCAATGCTTGTCCGAGAGGAGACCACCGTCCTGACGTTGCAAAGCCTGCGCGCTTCCGAACGGCAGCGTTTGCGTGTTTTCCTAGACAAGGCCAGTCGCGGCCGGTTCGATGCCCTCCACCTCCTGATCAGCGGTTCGCCCCAGCTCAGCGCACGGGTAGCCCATCAGGCCAGGCAGTTGGCAATCGAAGCAGACAACATTCAATTGCTCGATCAACACGACGCCGGCTCAGTGCGAATTGAGGCGATTGTCTATCACGCCCGTCCGCCGGTCTGTCCCTCATATGGTGCTTTACCCAATGAAGAATCCTTCAAACAGCCGCTTGGTTGTTCGACAGGATATAACCTGGCCGTGATGGTCAACGATCCGCGCGATCTGCTCGACAATCAGGCCGTCAAGTCCGGCGATGGCGATCGTGCTTCTATACCAGTTGCCACTTACAGAACATTCGGGACGGATAAAGGTGGCTGATACCGTCCCTTATCTTGGCAGCACTCCTACCGGGGATTGAAAGCTCCAATCTCGCCCTGATCTAAAATCAAAGGAACCGCTGGATGCAATATAGGCGCGATATCGAGGGCCTTAGGGCTGTTGCTGTACTTCCGGTCGTACTCTTTCATTTCGGAATTTCGGCGATCCCGGGTGGCTTTAGCGGGGTCGATATCTTCTTCGTCATCTCCGGCTACCTAATCAGCGGAAGCCTCTTGGATGACCTTGAACGCGGCCAATTTTCGATCGTCAACTTCTACTGGCGCCGTGCCCGGCGCATTCTGCCGGCTCTCGTCTTTGTGATGCTTCTCACCTGCATTGCGGCATTGTTCATTCTTCTGCCATCGGATCTGCGCGAATTCAGTCTTAGCATCATAGCTGCCTCGACTTTCTGGTCGAACGTTTTTTTCTGGAAAACGTCAAGTTACTTCTCGATCGATGCCGCGCTTCGACCACTGTTGCACACCTGGTCGCTTTCCGTAGAGGAGCAGTACTACATCTTCGCCCCAATCCTGATGTTCCTAATCTATCGCTACATCGGGAAGCGCTGGCTGACGACACTTCTTCCGATAATTCTCTGCAGCTTCGTAGTGGCGGTGATGGCGACATCGCTGGCGCCCACCGCCGGATTCTATCTGCTGCCGACCCGAATCTGGGAACTCATGTTGGGCGCCCTGCTCATGCTCAAACGCCCCCCGCCGTTGGGCAACCGATTCCTGATGGAGTCGGTGGGGTTGGCCGGATTTGGCCTTCTCGCCATCGGGTTCTTCGCGATTTCGGAGAGTGATCCGTTCCCAGGCTACAACGCCTTGTATCCATGCATCGGAACGGCCCTTCTGATCTATGTTGGCCAAAATTCCCCCTCGACGGTCGCCAGCCGCATGCTCGAAGTCCGGCCGCTGGTCTGGATTGGGCTCATCTCGTATTCGTTGTATCTTGTTCACTGGCCGCTCAATGCGTTCGCGCATTATCTTTCGTTCCAAAAACTCGATCCGTTGATGACCGGTGCGATGTTGGTGGCAAGCCTCGCATTGGCTGCATTCTCCTGGAAGTTTGTAGAGCAGCCGTTTCGACAGAAGAGGACCTTCACCGCCCCGGGGCCTATCTTCGCCTTTTCAGCGCTCGCGATCGTTGTTCTTTGTGCCGGCGGAGCGGCGGGGGCGCTCGGCAACGGCTTTCCGCAACGGTTTCCGGACTATGTCCAGCGGCGCATTTCCGTCGGGGACTGGAGGAATGGCATCTGTTTCAACGAGGGCACCAGCCGGATCGAAAGCTGGAATAT
Organism: Mesorhizobium sp. M6A.T.Cr.TU.017.01.1.1; assembly: GCF_004023115.1. NCBI lineage: Bacteria > Pseudomonadati > Pseudomonadota > Alphaproteobacteria > Hyphomicrobiales > Phyllobacteriaceae > Mesorhizobium > Mesorhizobium sp. M6A.T.Cr.TU.017.01.1.1. The sequence continues at coordinate 27,870 of NZ_RZTA01000018.1, read as the reverse complement.
GGAGGATTGCACGCGCACTCGCGGTTTTCCAACAACGGTTTTTTTGTGGGGCGACTCCTTCGCCGCGCACTATGTTTCCGGCCTGGGTGCTAACATAAATCGGTTGCAGGCGAACATCGTGGAATATACGTACGCCGGCTGCCCGCCGATACTCTCTTACTACTCTTACGCTCGTCTTGATTGTGTCCGGTTCAATCGCAAGGCCTTGGACATCATCTTGGAAGCGGACATCAAGACGGTTATCCTCAGCGGTAAATGGAGTGACTATGAGGTCAGAGGCTTCGACGGTCTTCAGCAAACAATCGATACGCTTCGTGCCCTGGGCGTGCGCGTGTTTGTCATCGGCCAGTCTCCGCAGTTCCCAACTGACGTCCGGAAAATTGCGTTCTTCGCCAAGCGCCAAAATCTGGACGATACGTCCTGGCCGATGGCGATGGACCCCGGCATCAACGAACGTGTGCGCTCATTTACCAAAGGCGCTACATTCATCGATCCGCTGAAATTCCTGTGCAGCGCAGGACGCTGCCCCTATTCCGACAGAGGAGAGTTTATGTATTTCGACTATGGTCATTTCTCTTCAGCCGGCGCCACACTGGCAATCTCGAAATACTGGCCGGCTTTTGGCAAAGACAATGCTCTTCCTAAGACGAAGTAGCGGGTCAGACGGCTGACAAGCACCAGTGCGGGTCCCTGTGATTGCTCCTGCTTCGGCAGCAGCCGCGACGATGGAGCTGTTCAGGTTTAAGGCCACCCGATAGCGACCTAGGATGGGTGCTGCCACGCGGATCGGACTAAGCGTGCATTATCACGTAAATGTTGAGAGAATGAATGGCGCCGCGAAGGGCAATTCCAGCCATCCACAGCGACAGGCGTGTCGCGGTCCCGACATAGCAGTGGCACTTACCTGACACGGCCTCACACTGCCCTCTAAACGGCCCCGAATTTGAACTGACCACCCCTGGCCGGTTCATTGGGCAGGTCAAGGGCTAGGCTGTATTACACAGGGCTCACCCCTTTCAGTCTCAAGTTGGTACGATGGGCCGTGGACGGTCGATGCAGACTTCAAGGATGGCGAAAGAAGCTCTCCATACGTGCGTTGTCGAGGCAAGTGCCTTTGCCAGAGATGCTCGCGGCTGGAGAGATTTCAAAATGAGCGTTGGAGGCGGAGAATGCCGCCGACGCTGTTCGGCTTGCTCGTGCCCTTGACGGTCGTAGGGTCGGCAGGGCCGACGCCAAAGTTGCCGTAGTGGTCGTAATCGACCTCGGCTGTGACCGTGAGGCCAGGAACGACCATATAGACGACGTTTGCAGCCACACCAGAGTCCTTGAGCTGATCACCCGAGACCTGAAGGTTGAACGAAGTTTTCTCGTCAAACTCGTAGGTGGCGCCCGCCCAGAAAGCCCACTGGCCGTTCCAGATTTTGTACGAGCCGCGCCCATGATTGGCGATTGCGCCGTTTGAGTCCTCGTTGAGACTGCCATTGGAACCGTAGCCGAACAGTCCAAACAGCGACAGCTGGTTTGTGACAGCGACGTCGACACGGATCTTGCCGGCCAAAGCTTCGTAGTTGCTGTCATAAGCCGCGACGCCGGTGATCGAGCCCCAGCCTTGCGTGTATTTCAAGCCGGCGACAACGTGCGGAATATAGCTGTCGATAGTACCGGCTGAGCCCGATCCTTGTTCGAGCGAAATCACGGTCGAAATGCCGTTGCCGGCGTCGAAGTAGGACTGAGCCACATTGGTGTCGAAGCCGGCCGACCGAACGAGCATACTATCGAGAACGTTGCCAGCGTAGCTTACAAACGTATCGAAGGCCGACCCGTCCTTGCCAACTCGCAGGCCCCCCAGCTCGACCCAGGCAGAAGCCAGTGCGAGGCCGCTGTTGAAATCATAGTTCTGAGGACTGTCACGCGAGTTAGCGCTATTGCCAAAATTCACGTGGGTTTCGGTATAGGTCGTCAACGCGCCGAGCTCGGTCTGCTGGCCGCTCCAAGTTTTGAACGTGAAGCGTGTGTTGTTTCGCCAAGTGCCTTGGTCCTCGCCAGTTCTCACATCCGAGGTTCTTGCGCTGTCATAGGATCGGACATCACCCAGGCCGATATCATAACGGACATAGCCGCCGATGCGCAGGCAGGTGTCGGTGTTGGGAATATAGAAATACCCCGAGCCGAGGACGTCGCAGATCTTGATGTACTCGGCCGGTTCCCGCTCGGCGCCAGCTGCTCGAACGACGGAGGCGGCGATCAGAGCAGTTAAGCCGAGAAGACGATTCTTGATGTACATGTCTAGATCTCCATGAAGGAATAAAAAGGATAGAGGCGTAAGAGAAAGCTTTACTCTAAATTTTGTGCGTGTTGTCTCCAATTTGTGGACGTAAAAGCGCTTGACATGGGAGGTTATCCAGCGTAGAAGCCACATGTACTTAGAATAGTGTTTTCTGCTAGGAGATTCATTATCGTTTATATGTGAAACACTCCGGTCAGACCGCTGCAGCCTCAGAATAGAGCAGCAAGCGACATGCCAACCTGAAGCGTAGATGCGGCCGACACCAAAATTGGGCCGACGCGCCTTCGTCTCGCTGGAATCACTTTTTTTGAGGGTCACTGCGAAAAGCAATGTGCGACACGGTTCGCCATGTTCGATATGTGACAGTCTCGTTTAACAGCGACGGCTTCCCGTCTGACCGCAACGGAGGCCGCTTCATGCGCTACCGAGAAGGATTACTGCGCGCGTGCGGTCCGCAAGGGCTGCGCCAGGAACAGAGGGCGTCCACGTCCGATGTGTCGCATGGTGGCCGAAGCACCTTTTCGCCGCTGTAAGTTCGCCGTGCAGGTACATTGCGCGGCCGATAGCGAGAAGGGATCGCACCCTGAAACGGTTGCCTACGGCTCGCCTCGAGTAATTGGCGATGAACAGCATTCTCGAGAACTTAGTCTCGACGGAAAGAGCAACGAAAGGAAGCCGCTTGGACGAGCACGATCCGAAGGAAGAACTGATCGAGACCATTTTCCGCAACGGCACAATCACTGCCGTGGGTATCCTGCTTGCCTTTTCGCTCGGCTTCCTCACTCATTGGGCGGCGAACCCCTTGCCATGGCAACTCTACGATCTGTTCGCCGTAGTGCCGATCCTGCTCGGCATCGCACTGCAGATGAGAGCGCTGTCCATGCTGCTCGACATGAGTTCCTTGCGCCGCCCCATCTACGAACGCGCCAATCGCATTTTCATGGTCGGCCTCATCCAGACCGCGTGTGGCGTCGGGATGGCGATCTTGGTCGATCTTTTCGGGATATCGGTAGGGGGCACGCTGCCCGGCGCTTGACGACAAGCCACACCGCCGCTCATCGCTCGAAGCGACGTCAAGCTGGGGAGCCTTGTGCACCCCCTAGCGGCGCCTTCCTTTCATCAAATGAGCGGACGTCAGCTTTAGAGCGTCTCGGTGGCTAAAGCCGGTATGGTTTTTCGGCCGGCAGGGAAGGCCGCTGGCTGGACCTGGATGGCGTCTGAACGAGGCTTGACAGGTGCGTTGCGACGTTTGGCGTCGGACATGAATTTCGCATTGCAAAGTTCTTCCGCAGACGCCTCAAGCACACTGCATCGGCGTCACGTACTCAAACGTTGAATGCGGCACCGCACCATCACCTCAGGCGGACCATGGCACGCGCGCTCGGTTGATACCGTCCTGTCCAAGCGAGACTGCGACATCGCCGCCTCCGCCTTGAAAACGCGGAGAAAGCGGGACGCACTGACTTAGGTCAGAGACAGGACGAGCGCGCAACGAAACAATGATGGATCAGCGACGTGGGACGACAGCTCCTTGCACACCTCAATCCTGACAAAGTACCGGGACCCCCGGCCGCCTTGGTATACCATCTATCCGACTGTGCCAGACTTCTCTGCGGCGGTTGGTGCTGACGATTATGAGGAATGGCTGAGGGGCCTCCCGGCCGACGAATCGGTGTCGCTCTATTTCCACATTCCGTTTTGCCGATCCATGTGCTGGTATTGCGGCTTCCCTACCGCGGTCACCCGTCGCAACGGCCCGATCCTTAATTATTTGGCGGTGCTGCGTCAGGAGATCAGTTTGGTGTCGGAGCAAGCGCGGCAAGGGCTGCCGGTGAGCGATGTGCATTTCGGCGGCGGAACGCCTCACCTTATCGGGCCAGCCGAGTACTTGGCGCTGATGGAATTTCTACGCCGCCACTTCGCTTTCAGCAAAACTGCTGCGATCGCCGTGGAGATCGATCCCCGAACGTTCACACCGGAAATGGCCGAAGCCTTGGCAGCTACCGGTGTCAACCGCGCGAGCATCGGCGTGCAGAGCTTTGATCCCGATGTGCAAAAGGCGATCAATCGGATCCAGAGTAAGGTGCAGACGGCCGCTGCCGTCGAAAATCTCCGCCGGCATGGCGTTGGCCATATCAACTTCGATCTCATCTTCGGTCTCCCGAAACAGACTGTGCAGTCCTGCATCCAGACCGCGATGGCTGCGGTCGCCATGCGCCCCAACCGGTTTGCGGTGTTCGGCTACGCGCATATTCCTTCCGTGATAAAGAATCAGCGCCTAATCGAGCAGGCAGGTCTACCGGACGGCGATGTTCGCGCCGAACAGGCTGCAGCTGTCGCCGAGACACTGGTTGGCGCCGGCTACCGGGAGATCGGGCTCGATCATTTCGCTTTGCCGGACGACGAACTCGCGCTAGCGCAGAAGACCGGGCGTCTGCGGCGTAATTCGCTGGGATACTCGGCCGATACTTGCAAGACCGTGATCGGCTTCGGCGCGTCGGCTATTGGCCGAGTCGGCGAGGGGTACGTTCAGAACGAAGTAACACGGGATTCTTACGCCCGGCACATCGCAAGTGGACGTCTGGCGACATCAAAGGGCCACCGTCTGACCGACGATGACCGGGTGCGCGCAGCAATCATCGAGCGACTGATGTGCGATTTGGAGGCCGACGTGCCGACCATCTGTGCCGCCCACGAAATCGAACCAGCTCGTTTTCTCGATTCAGTTGAGCGTTTGGTGACGCTGGCTGAGGAGGGGATCGTGGACGTCGAAAACGGCTTCATCCGCGTGCGGCCGGAGCACCGCTTTGTTGTTCGCGCCGTTGCTGCTGCATTCGATGCTTTTCTCGCGAATCGATGAGTTGAGGCCACGACTCGGAAGGCATCAGACCTTGTTTGGCGCTCGTCGGCATGGGCTCTCGCAGAAGACTCCGCAAGCGCATGCAGGGGACTTCCACTTGACGCCGCGTTTCCCATCATCTCGCCTGGGTGCGCTCGAAAGCGCACAACTCGGAGCACGCTGCTCTCGGTGTGAGGCTGTGCTCTGCAAAGCACCGGTGATCCACCCTGTCCTTGGATAGCAGCTTGCTGGCGTCATCTTGGAGGACGAGAAAAGATTGTCGAGGTACGGGTACGAATTGCCTCGGTCGTTCGTTCAATCGAAAGCACTGTCTGCGGAGGCAGCTCTCCTTCATGCAGTGACAGGAGATGCTGGCCGACTTCCTTATCTGCTGCGGTGAGTCGATGATTTAGGCGGAGAAAGTCCATCCAGGTGGGGGTGCGGAATGTCTCCGTCCAAAGTGACGGTGTTTGCAGATTTCGCTGGAGCGTCCAGTTTCGTGCACCGGCACGGCTCTGGACGTGTCGCCGCGTGCGCATGTAGCCCAGAAAGGCCTCGATATTTTCCTCCGATATCAAATACTCGACCTTGGCCACGATAGGGCCACTTCTGGGTTTCAGATCGAGAGCCACGTCCGGCGGATGAAAAACTGAACTTTCTTGATCCGTTTCTTCCCAGGGACGGACCGGCAACACGATCCCCGCTGCTGCAACCAGCAACAGAGCGCCCGCGGCGCCCTCCAATGCTGAGGTCAAGGAATAGTTTTGCGCGACAGAACCCCAGATCCAGCTGCCAGCAGCCATACCGCCTGCGCTCAAGGCGTAGTAAATGGAGAGCGTGCGGCCTACAACCCACCTTGGGCTTGCCAACTGCACCGACACGTCAATGCCCGTCCAGGTGATAAGCCAACCCGCTCCGCCGAGCGCCAGCGAAATGGCCGCCACAGGAACCGACGATGTCAGGGCAAGGGAGAGGCAACAGACTGCACAAGCCACAGAGGCGAAGGCCACCAGCCTGTTTTGAGACGTGACCTTCCTCAAGAAGCCGTTGCCCATGCCCGCTATGAAAGCACCCATGCCGAAGCCGGCCAATAAGATACCGTAGACAATTGGCCCACTCTTCAACTGATCCCGGACGACGAGAGGGAGCAACGCCAGAATGGAGATGCTTGCCAATCCGAAAAGAGCTGCTCGGGCGGTCGCTGCCCTGATCTCCAAAGACATCGCCGTAAAGCGCACTCCGTCATGAATTGCCGTCGTCATTCTCTCACGAGGGAGAGGCGAAGAGCGGACCTCCCATTTGGTGCGCCATATCGCGCTTATAGGCGCCAGATCACTCACCGCAGCCAAGGCGAAAGCGGCCAGCGGCCCAAAGACGGCCAGGATCACGCCCCCCAAGGCCGGACCAACGCTGCGCACAATGTTGTATCCGACGGACATAAGCGTCACTGCGGCCGGAATGTCGCGTTTGTGAAGGATATCGCCGACCGAAGCGTGCCAGGCCGGATCATTCAAGGCAAAGCCGCAGCCGGCCAGGAAACCTAACCCGAGAATCAGCCAAGGACTGACAAATCCCAGACCCACAGAAATCATCAGCGTCGTCGACGCCGAAGCTATCAGGCAGTGTCCCGCAAACATCACCCACCGGCGGCTGAAGTTGTCGGCAATGGCTCCGGCGAAAACTGAGAGGAAGAACACCGGCAATGTAGATGCGGCCTGGACGAGTGCAACCATAAGGTCGGACGCAGAAATCGTTGCCATAAGCCAGCTGATGGCGACCGTTTGCACTAGCCAACCCAGGCTGGAAATCTGGGTGGCCGTCCAAATTGAGCGAAACACCTTGTTTCGAAATGGAGCCAGCGTCTTTGAAACGGGCGGTTGAGGATTTTCGCTCTGCATGAGGTTTTGCTGGCCTTCGATGAGCGCTGCGATTTGAGCAAGCGGTTCGGTACTTAGACATCGCGGAGCACCGCACGGAACCAGCTCTATGGAGCTTGCCGGCGACTATTTACGTATTGAGCCATTCTCATAGTCTCATTCATGAGCAGTCCTGTGCGCAAGCGTCGCTTTACTAAATTCCCACGACAAGCGCGCCGCCGCTGAGACCCGCACCCGCTGCCGCCAAGAGGACTTTCTCGCCAGGCCGAAACGGCTGCGCCCGATGGGCGAGCGACAATGAGAGCGGGATCGTCGCGGCGGAAGAGTTGCCATACTCGGCGATCGTCTTGACGATGGAGTGATCTGCGATGCCGAGATTCCCGCCGACCGCCTCGAAAATGCGAGCATTGGCCTGATGCGGCACGAAACGATCGAGGTCTTGCGGCCTCAGTCGGGCAGCAGTGAGCGCATCTCTCGAGCAGGCGGTCATCATCTCCACGGCCTTGCTGAACACTTCACGGCCGTCAGTGATCGTCATCCGTGTCTGCTCGAGGTCGAGGTCGCCATGGAACGGGGTGTTGCTTCCGCCGGCGGGAATCTGGATCAGCCCGTAGCCCGAACCGTCGGAATCCACCGAAGCGCCAAGAATGCCCCGGTCAGTGTCGTCGCACGAGCCGATCACCACGGCGCCGGCGGCATCGGCAAACAGCACGGCGCTGGCGCGCTCGGCCGGATTGATGCGGCGGCTGAGGATGTTGGCGGCAATGACAAGGGCCGCCCTGCCGTGCAGGCGGGTGAAGCCGTCGGCGAACATCAGCGCATAGATGAAGCCGGCGCAGGCGCCGGTCAGGTCGATCGCGCCGGCGCGACCTAGTCCCAGCCGATGTGCGACCAGGGGCGCGCTTGGCGGCAGAAGATGATCGGGTGTGGAGGTAGCGAGCAACAGCAGGCCGATGTCGCCGCGGTCGATACCGGCATTGGTCAGCGCCATGTCGCCGGCGTGCGCGGCAAGGGCCGACAGCGTGTCTTCGTCCGCTGCCCAGAAGCGCGACCGTATCCCGGTGCGCCGCTCGATCCAGCCGGGTTCAAGCCCGAGACGATCTTCGATTTCCGGATTCTCCACCTTGCGCGCGGGCGCATGATGGCCAAGCCCGAGAATGCGCGATGATCGGCTCATGGCTTTGAGCCGAAGCGTTCGCCGGCCTCCTCGATGGCGTCATAGAGCCCATCCAACTCGTTGCCGGTAATGCAATAGGGCGGCAGAAGGTACAGGACATTGCCGAGCGGGCGCACGAGCAGGCCGCGCTCAAGAAAAAAAGCGCGCAGTTTTGGCCCGATCTCGGCCAGATAACCGGCTGAGCCGGTGCGTAGGTCGATTGCCGCGATGGTGCCGGTTGTCCGGCAATCGGTGAAGCGAGGGTTGTCGCGAAAGCGTCGAAGCCCGGCGGCCTGTCGCTCGCTCAAGGCCGCGATCCGCTCGGCCACCGGCTCGTCGTGCCAGATCTCGACATTGGCAAGTGCCGCCGCGCATGCAATCGGATTGGCGGTGTAGGAGCTCGAATGGAAAAACGTCTTCTTGCGATCCTCGGAATAGTGAGCCTGGAAGATGGCATCGGTGGCGATCGTGGCGGCCAGCGGGATGGTACCACCGGTCAGACCTTTCGAGGTGCACAGGATGTCCGGCGAGACGGACGCCTGTTCGCAGGCGAACATGGTTCCGGTGCGCCCCCAGCCGGTCATCACTTCATCGGCGATCAGCAGCGTGCCGGCGGCCTCAGTGATCCTCTTCAATTCGGTCAGAACCCAGGCCGGATACATGAGCATGCCGCCGGCGCCGAGCACGAGCGGCTCGACGATCAGCGCGGCGGCGCGCCGGTCGCGGGAGAGTGCCTCGAACCGATCCAGCGTTTCCTGCTCGCGCCCGGCGGCCGGGAAGGGGATGGTGTCGACCTCGAACAGCAAGGGCTCGTAGGCGGCGTTGAACACGCCACGGGCGCCGACGCTCATCGCCCCAATCGTGTCACCATGATAGCTGTGCTCCATGACGACGATGCGCGAACGCGGCGCGCCGATGTTGCGGAAATAGCCGAGCGCCATCTTCAGCGCGACTTCGATGGAGGTCGAGCCACTGTCGGAATAGAACACCCGGTCAAGGCCGGCGCGTGCGAGGCCGACAAGCGCCTCGGCCAGGCGCTCGGCCGGCTCGTGGGTGAAGCCTGCGAAGATGATCTGGTCGAGGCTCGACGCGGTCGTCTCGATGGCCTTCATGATGCGGGGGTGGCGGTGGCCATGAGTGACGACCCACCAGGAAGAAATCGCATCCAGGATGCGGGAGCCGTCGGCCTTGTGGAGATAGGCGCCTTCAGTCAGCACGATTTCAGGGATCGAGGGCTCTAGCGCGTGCTGCGTGAACGGATGCCAGACTCGAGACTGCGCCATCAGTCGCCTCCGGCAATCATGGCCAGGTCGAAGCCGGAAATCATTGCATCTCTCAACGTTTCACCCGTCAGCGGACCGAGGTGCGGCAGCCTGCCCAGCTGCGGCACGCCGCCGAATTCCACGATTGTCCTTTGTGTATCGGCCACCTCTTCGCCAATGAAGGCAATGCCGATGAGCGGGATGGAGCGGGCTCTCAGGGCCTCGATCGACAACAGCGTATGATTGATGGTGCCAAGCGCGGTGCGGGCGCACAGTATGACCGGCAGCCGCCATTGTTCGAATATGTCAATGAACCTTGTCTGTCGATTGAGCGGCACCATCAGCCCGCCGGCGCCTTCGATGACGAGCGGTGTCGGCAGGACCGGAAATGAAAGATCGTCGGCCTCGATCGCGACGCCGTCGATTTCGGCTGATCGATGCGGCGACAGCGGCATCGTCAGTCGATAGACTTCGGGCAGCACGCGTCCGTCGGGCAAGCCGGAAAGCCGGGCGACGACCTCGCTGTCGGTCTCCTCGTCGAGGCCCGATTGCACCGGCTTCCAGTAGAAGCCGTCGAGCAGCCCGGCAAGTCCGGCCGAAAACACTGTCTTGCCAATTCCAGTGTCTGTTCCGGTGACGACGATGCGTTTGGTCATGCTGTGGCCAACACTCCGACGAGAGCCTCGACCATGGCGGAAATGTCGGCTTCGTCGACGTTGAGAGTCAGCGAAATGCGCAGGCGCGACGTACCCTCAGGCACTGTCGGCGGGCGAATGCCGCGTATGTCGAAGCCGCGTGCCTGCAGTCCTGCCGCCACCGCCATGGTGCGGCTGTTATCGCCGATCACAAGCGGCTGGATCTGCGAGCCGCTGGGCATCACGCCGCAGCGTTCGGCCAATTGCCGGCTCGCGAAAGCGACACGCTCGTGCAACTGAGCACGACGCATAGGCTCGTCAGACAGAATAGTCAGCGCCTCACGTGCCGCGACTGCCATCAGCGGCGATGGTGCGGTCGCATAGATGAATGGCCGGCACCGGTTGATAAGATAGTCGCACAGTGTTCGCGGTCCGGTAACGAGCGCGCCGGATGCGCCAAGCGCCTTGCCGCATGTGTGGAGCGTGACGATGTTGTCGCGGCCTTCATACGCGGCGGCCAGTCCCCGGCCGTCCGGTCCCCAGACGCCGGTGGCATGCGCTTCATCGACGACGATGAATGCCTGGTACCGATCAGCCAGCGCGACCAGGCTCTCCATCGGCGCACGGTCGCCATCCATGCTGTAAAGGCTTTCGAAGGCGATCCACACCCGCCCCATGCCGCCTTCGGCGCGCCAGCGGGTGATTGCGTCCTCGACAGCGTCGACGTCGTTGTGCGCGGCCAGCTTGAACTCAGCGCGCCCGGCCTGGGCACCCTCATGCATGCTGGCATGAGCGAGCTCGTCGAGGACCAGCAGGTCGCCTTTCTGCGGCAGGGCCGTCAGCAGAGCGAAGTTGGCGATATAGCCGCTGCCGAAGAACAGTGCACGCTCGGCTCCGAAAAATGCCGCTGCGTCCGCCTCCAGTTGCTCATGTTCCGGTGCATTGCCGCGCAACAGCCGCGATCCGGTGGCGCCCACTGGCGTGCCCCGCGCAATCGCCGTCGAAACCGCATCGCCCAGTCTTTTGGAGGCGGCAAGTCCGATATAGTCGTTCGACGAGAAGTCGAGCCCGGCGCGCGGTGCGAGCGTCCGCAACCGGTCCTTGCGCCCCAGTCCCCGCAAGGTTGCGTCATAGCGGGCAAGAATTGCCTCCTTCATTGCGTGGCGAGTTCCATAGGCTCAATGCCGAGGCGCCGGAACAGAAGGGTATCCTTGTCCTCGCCGGGATTTCCCGCCGTCAGCAGCGTGTCGCCGACAAAGATCGAATTGGCGCCGGCAAAGAAGCACAGCGCCTGCGTTTCGTCGCTCATCGCCGTCCTGCCGGCGGACAGCCTTACAAAGGATTTCGGCATCATCACCCGCGCGAGCGCAACGATGCGGACGAAATCGATCGGATCGATGGCGTCGGCCGCGGCAAGCGGCGTGCCTTCGATGGGAATAAGCATGTTGATCGGCACGCTTTCCGGCGGCTCGGGCAGGTTCGCGAGCGTGACCAGCATGTCGATGCGATCGGTCTTTTCTTCTCCCATCCCGACAATGCCGCCGCAGCAGACTTTCATCCCAACCGCGCGCACGTGCCCAAGCGTTTCCAGCCGGTCGGCAAAAGTCCTGGTTGAAATAACCTCGCCATAGTAGCGCTCAGAGGTATCGATGTTGTGGTTATAGTAGTCGAGACCGGCCTGCTTCAGGCGAGCAGCTAGCTCAAGATCGAGCATGCCGAGTGTCATGCAGGTCTCCATGCCGAGCGCCTTGACGCCCTCGATCATGGCGACCACGACGTCCATGTCGCGCTCCTTGGGACTTCGCCACGCCGCGCCCATGCAATAGCGCGTTGCGCCGCCATCACGCGCCTTGGCCGCTTCGTCGATGACATGCTTGGCGTCCACCAGCTTCGACGCCTTCACCCCGGTTTCGTAATGCGCAGACTGGCTGCAATAGCCGCAATCTTCGGGGCAGCCGCCGGTCTTGATGTTAAGGAGCCGCGACAGCTGCACTCGGTTTCGATCGAAGTTCTGGCGGTGGATCGTCTGAGCTAGGAACAGCAGATCGTTGAACGGCATGCCGTAGATGGCCTCGGCCTCTTTGCGGTTCCATCGCGGAGGCGTTCCATCGAGCGATTGCATGGTCTGGTTCACGTCGAACTCCGAGTTCATTCCAATCGTCATCGTCAAACCTTTTGTTGCTAGTCCGGTACGCCTTAAGGAGTCTGTCGACCGGCAAACCCGGTCCGACTTGGCTTTGGAGCGCACTCGCTAAAGGCGAGCTGCGGCACGTCTTTCCAGCACCTCCTACGTCTGCCGAGCTGATGTTGCTCCTCACGCCGTAATCCTCAGTTCAAGTGCTTGCAGATGTTCTGGTGGTCCGGCATGTCCAGGCCGATGTCGAGGATCGGGGCGCTGTGCGTCAGCCAACCCATGGAGATGAGATCGACACCGGTCGCCGCAATCGCCGCCGCCGTTTTCGGCATCACCCGACCGGACGCCTCGGTGATCGTACGGCCATCCACTATAGAAACCGCGCGGGCAAGATCCTCGACCGACATATTGTCGAGCAGCACCGCGTCAACACCAATCGCGAGCGCTGCATCGAGCTGCTTCAGCGTGTCGACCTCGACCTCGACCTTCACCATATGCCCTGCTGCGGCGCGCGCCCGCTCTATTGCTGTGCGGATATCGCCGGCGATCGCGATGTGGTTGTCCTTTATGAGCACGCCGTCATCGAGGCCGAACCGGTGATTGGCACCGCCGCCGACGCGCACGGCGTATTTCTCCAATGCCCGCAGCCCGGGCGTCGTCTTTCGCGTCGATACAATCCTCGCCTTGTGACCGCGCACGGCCTCAACCATGGCCGCTGTGGCAGTGGCAATGCCGCTCAGCCGGCATAAGAAATTGAGGGCCGTGCGTTCGGCCGTGAGCAGGCCTCGTGCGGGTCCGGACAATCTTGCAATGGTTTCCCCGGCCCCAACCTCGCTGCCATCAGGGCGCCAGATCTGGATGTTGATCGCCGGTTCCACGAGAAGGAAGGCATACGAGACCAGATCGAGCCCGGCAACGACGCCCGCCTGCCTCGCTTTGAGCACCAACGTGGCAGTGCAATCATACGGGATAACCGCATCGGTGGTCAGGTCGCCGGATCTGCCCAGGTCTTCGAGGAGCGCAACGCGCACAATCGGTTCGATCAGGGTCGCGGGGAGGGGGGAGAATGAAGTCATATCAAGTGCTCCGTATGGTAGCCCGGCAATCGAGTGCGGCCGCGGCCCGCATTGCGCTGTGCAGTGTCAGCCGTGATGGGCGCACGTTGGCATCGTGGAGCGGGAAATCGGACCGACAGTGCGCGCCTCGACTCTCTTCCCGCCTCAGGGCCGCCGCGGCGATCATCAGTGAGACCAAAGCCGGACCAGAGGCAGCGACACTATTGGCTGCGATCGGCAGCAGGGTCGCCACCGCTTCGCGCATTGCCTCGCCGTCGCGGATGATACCCAGGGCGGCGGAGACAATCGGGAGGACCACGGAAGCGTCTGGTCGTGGAGGGACGAATGTGGAGCATCTGCGCGGTCGCCGGGTATACGACGTGCCGGCAACGCTTTCGGCAACCCAGCTCGCGGTGACCGCCGCTTCGGTGAGCGAGTTGCTGGCCAGGCGGTTGGCGCCGTGCAGGCCGGTACAGGCCACCTCACCGCAGGCCCACAATCCCTCGATGGAGCTGCGGCCGGCGCTGTCTACGGCGACGCCGCCCATGTGATAATGTGCCGCCGGGCGCACCGGGATCAGGTCGGTCGCGGGGTCGATTCCTGCGCTCCGGCACAATTCGGCGATGCCTGGAAAACGCTTGCCAAATCTCGGGCCGAGACTTTGCCGTGCGTCCAGGAATACGCGGCGTCCAACGGCAAGCTGGTGCCAAATGGCGCGCGCTACGACGTCGCGAGGCGCAAGTTCACCGCCAGGTGTGTCGGCGAGGAAGCGCTCTCCTCGCTCATCGATGAGCACCGCGCCTTCGCCACGCACGGCTTCGCTCACCAGCGGCATCGGCCGGCGCGGACCGTCGAGCGCAGTTGGATGGAACTGTATGAATTCCAAGTCGGCGAGTTCCGCCCCCGCCCATGCGGCGAGCGCCAGCCCGTGACCCCATGAGCCAGCGGGGTTTGTCGTGTCGCAAAACAGCCCGCCGACGCCGCCGGTCGCCAGCACCGCGCGACGCGTGGGCAGAGCGAGCGCGCCGGCTCGTCCTGCTGCGACCACGGCGATGACCGACCCGTCCTGCACGACCAGCCGGCGGACCTCCACATTTTCGATAATGGTGATCGAGGCTGTACGCCGAACCGCGGCGACGAGCGCGCGCACCAACTCGCGACCGGTGGCGTCGCCGGCTGCATGCACAATCCGCCGTCGCGAGTGTGCCGCCTCGAGCCCAAGTCGCAACGCGCGGTCAGGGTGCTGGTCGAAGTCGACGCCGAACCTTTGGATCGTCCTAATCGCTTCGGGTGCAGCTCGTACCACTCGCCGCACCGTGGCCTCATCGCAGAGTCCGTCGCCGGCAGCTATCGTGTCGCAAAGGTGAAAATCTGGGCCGTCGTCGCCCCCGAGACTTGCCGCAAGACCGCCCTGGGCAAGTTCACTGCAGGCTCCGGTTCCAAGCGGCGCGTTGGTCAAAAGCACGACCGGTTCCGGCGCCAGATGAAGCGCCGTCATCAGGCCGGCAATGCCGCCGCCGATGACGACCGGCGCCCCGGCGATGTCGCGAACCTCCAGACTCATAGGGAAAGCATGCGCTCGACCGCGCGGCGGGCGGGGCCGGCAATTTCGGGATCAATCCGGACCTCATGCCGGTTCTGCTCGAGTGCGGCGCGAATGTTGGCCAGGTTGATGCGCTTCATGTGCGGGCACAGATTGCATGGGCGAACGAACTCGACGTCGGGATGCGCGACCGCGACGTTGTCGCTCATCGAACATTCGGTCAGAAGGACGACACGCGTCGGTTTCTCACGCTCGACATAATCCGACATCGCCGCGGTCGAGCCGGAGAACTCCGCCTCCGCGACAACGTCTGGTGGGCATTCTGGATGGGCCAGCACGATGACGCCTGGATGGGCATCGCGCAGTTCCCGGATGTCTGCTGCGGTGAAGCGCTCATGCACCTCGCAATGGCCTTTCCAGGCGATGATCTCGACGTCTGTATCGGCTGCCACGTTCCTCGCCAGATATTCGTCCGGGAGCATCAGCACACGCGCCACGCCAAGCGATTCCACCACCGCCTTGGCGTTGCCGGACGTGCAGCAGATGTCGGACTCCGCTTTTACGGCGGCGGAAGTGTTGACGTAAGTAACAACGGGGACCCCCGGATACCGCAGCCGCATTAGCCGCACGTCGTTTGCCGTGATCGATTCGGCCAGCGAGCAGCCGGCGCGGAGATCCGGGATGAGCACGGTCTTGTTCGGATTGAGCAGTTTTGCCGTCTCGGCCATGAAATGAACGCCGGCAACCACGATGATGTCAGCGTCGACCGTCACCGCCTTGTGGGCCAACGCCAGGCTGTCGCCGACGATGTCTGCCACGCAATGAAAAATTTCGGGCGTCTGGTAATTGTGCGCCAGCACCACCGCATTGCGCTCACGCTTCAGCGCTAAGATGGCTTCAATATCGCCGGCGAACGCGGGCCATTCAACGGGTGGGATCACCCGCCGGACACGCTCATACAGGGACGCAGCCATAGGTAACGCCCCAGTCATTGGCGCCTCGATTATATTCGGTTTGACAATAAGGGAATATATCTACCTTGACTATAAGTATGTCAAGCCCGCGCCAGCGGTAATTTTGTCCCGGCGATAGCCCTGTCGTCGAGGACGGCATGCCGGAAGCGATAAAGCTTCGCCGGTCGGCCGCCCGTGTCGAGGGAGGTCTCCCCGGTCTCCTCAACAAGTTCCTGCTGCTCGACCAATCTCCGGAAGTTCGGCTTGTTGATCAGCCTGCCAGCCAAAGCTTCCACGGTTCGCTGCAGTTGCAGCAGCGTGAAGGAAGGCCGCATAAGCTCGAACACGACCGGCCGGTATTTGATCTTCGAACGCAGCCGCGCGATACCGGTTGCCAGAATACGACGGTGGTCAGCGACCATTGGTTTGCCAGCCGCGGCCGCAATCGCGTCCCTGCCGCCACCGGCCTCCTCAATCAGAGCAGCTTCATAGAGCAACTCGTAGCGTTGGAGCGTGAGTTCCTCGTTCCAATGGCGGTCGTCGAAGCCGAAGGCTATCGCAGCGCGCTGCCGGCGCTCGCGTTGAGTGGTCGGCTCGCTGGCGCCGCCGGCCCACTCAATCAGGCGGGGCCGCAATCTATCGAGCAGCACAGGCGGCGTGCCGAAGCGGTGGTCCTCCCAGGGAAAATATTCGTACCAACTTTGCCAGCCGCACGCGGCCGAGTTCGTTGCCTGTTCCTTCCTGGTCAATGCGAGATAGCTGATTGAGATGACGCGCTGGTGGCGCTCAGTGCCGATGCGATCGCGATCGGCGAAGGTGTAGAGTTGCTCGATGTATCCAAGTGCATGGCCAGTCTGCTGCTCCACCCACCCCCTCAAACCCGACTGCAGTGATCGATGCTCAAGGGCAAAAGGTCCAGAAGGGAGGGTGTCCGCATGACCGACTGTGAGGACACAGGGCTCACTGTCGTTTACGGCGACCACGACGGCAGTCAGGTCCACTTTGGCTTCGTCAGCTTTGACGGCGGCTTTGCCTTTCTTGGTTCTTCTTGTCTGAGGATCCATGTTTGCGAAAGTGGGTTGGCCCAACGGAGCGCCTTAATCGATTGAATGTAACCTTGGCAGCCAGCACGTCAACACCGTACTACTCAAGCACTGTTTTTAGCTCTTCGCAGTCGCACAAAAATATGCCAAACGCGACACCCGCTGTTGGTAACGTAAGGGAAGGGGCCTCGGTTGAGCGCGGCTGGTGAGATAAAAGGGATGACTCCTCCAGATATTCGATCGCGAAAAGGCCAGACGCCACTTGTATGCTTGACGGCCTACACCACGCCGGTCGCGAGGCTGCTCGATCGCCACTGCGACATCGTTCTTGTCGGCGACAGCGTCGGCATGGTGCTGCACGGCCTGTCGTCGACGCTGGGGGTCACGCTCGACATGATGATCATGCACGGACAGGCCGTTCGCCGCGGCCTTGAACACGCGCTGATGGTCGTCGACCTGCCCTTCGGTTCCTACGAGGAAAGCCCAGAGCACGCTTTCGGCAACGCTGCGCGCGTGATGGGTGAGACCGGTTGTTCAGCGGTGAAGCTCGAGGGCGGCGAGACCATCGCGGAAACCATCCGCTTCCTTACCGCGCGCGGCGTACCTGTCATGGCCCATGTGGGGCTGACGCCGCAGGCGGTAAACACGTTCGGAGGCTATCGTGTGCAGGGCCGGGGAGCCGATGCAGAGCGGATCAGGCGCGACTCCAGGGCGGTAACCGAGGCGGGCGCCTTCTCCTTGGTGCTCGAAAAGATACCGGAGCAGCTTGCACGGCAGATAACCGCCGATATCGACATACCCACCATCGGCATCGGTGCCTCGCCAGCTTGCGACGGCCAGATTCTGGTGAGCGACGATATGCTCGGGCTCTTCACCTCATTTCGGCCGAAGTTCGTCAAACGCTATGCCGAGCTCGGTGAGCAGGCTGAGGCGGCAATCGCCGCTTACGCCACCGATGTGCGGAACCGGCACTTTCCGGCGGTCGAACATCTCTATGTCAACGCCTTGAAGGCCGGAGACTTCACATGAGCGTGCCGATCGCTCGAACCGTGAGCGAGCTGCGCGCCGTCGTTGCGCAATGGCGTCGCTCGGGTGCCACGATCGGTATTGTGCCGACCATGGGAGCCTTGCACGACGGGCATCTGAGCCTTGTGCGGAAGGCGCTTGAAAGGGCCGAGCGGGTGATCGTGACGCTGTTCGTAAACCCCAAGCAGTTCAACAGCCCCGCCGACCTGATTGCCTATCCTCGGACGGAAAGCGAAGATGCTGCCAAGCTCGCGCCGCTGGGCACGCATCTGCTCTATGTGCCGGACGCAGAGGAAATGTACCCGGTGGGCTTCGCCACGGCCGTTTCAGTGTCCGGCATCAGCGAATGCCTTTGCGGCGCATTCCGGCCCGGCCATTTCAGTGGCGTGGCGACGGTCGTGGCCAAGCTCTTCCTGCAGGCCGGCGCTGACTTCGCCTTTTTTGGCGAAAAGGATTTTCAGCAACTTCAGCTTGTCAGGCGCTTGGTCCGGGACCTCGACATTCCGATCACTATTGTGCCCTGTCCGACAGTCCGCGAAGCCGATGGTCTTGCGCTATCGTCGCGTAACGTGCGGCTCTCCCCAGCCCAACGCGCCATTGCCCCAAAACTAGCATCGGTCCTGCTCGATACGGCCGAGCGGCTTGCACGCGGCTCTCCCATCCTGCCTACGCTTGATGAAGCGCGTGCAACAATTCTGGCTGCCGGCTATCGCGAGCTCGAATACCTGGAGCTTCGCGGAGAAACAGACCTGCAATCGTTAGCAAGCCTTGACCGACCGGCACGCTTGCTTGCTGCGGCTTGGCTTGGCGACACGCGGCTCATCGATAACGTCGCAATATCACCCATCGGTAGTTGGTCAGGTGCGCGGAGCTCTCTCCAATCGGAAGCAGCACAGCAATTGCGGTGATGACGGCGGCGCGTCGTACGCCCTGCAGGGACAGGCCATCATTTAGAACCACGTCTCCGCCCGGCTTCCAGCAACCTCCGCGAGGTACGCAAAGCGCAGATGCATCGCGTATTTGAAACCTTGGTCGAGCAACTCTCTGCAAGCGTCGATGCCGTCGATCTCCATGAGGCAATGGCGTCCGCCGCAGCCGGGTTCGACTTTCCGTTCTTCGCTTATTTCACCTACCCATCCGCTTCCGGCGACACGCCGCGATTGATCTCGAATTATCCATCATCATGGACATCACATTACCTGCAACTGCGCTACCACAGCGTGGATCCCGTGATCCTGCGGGGACTGCGAGGCTGGGATACCTTCGACTGGGGTGTGGACCGCGATCACCGTTATTTGCCGACCTCGCAGCAGGAAGTCCTGGAAAAAGCAGCTGAGTTCGGCATTCGCGGCGGACTGACCATGTCGATGCATGATCATCGCGGCCGGTTCGCCGCACTGACCTTCGCCTCCAACGAGGCGCATCCGCCACTTTTGAGGTCGCTGACGCGCTACGAAAAAGCAATGCAGTTGGTTGCGATCAACGTTCATATCCATGCCCGGCGCAGGCTCGCCGAAGATTGCGTGGTAGATGGCATAACGCTCACCCCGCGGGAGTTCGAGTGCCTGAAATGGGCGGCGTGCGGCAAGTCGGCCTGGGATATCAGCCAGATTCTCGGTGTCTCGAAACGCACCGTGACCTTCCATCAGGAAAACGCCAAGGCGAAGCTTGGCGTGCGAACCATCAACCAGGCCATAGTGCGGATGGCTGCTCGGGCGAGATCCTGATCCTCTCCAAGGCTAGCTGTAAAGGTCTACAGGCTGCATTCATGACGGCTTTGCCCTTCGATTGCGTGGACACATCCCGCACGGAGACGACAATGATGCAGCTGATAACACCCGACTGCTACGCCGAGTTCGCGAGCGAACTCAGGGAAATGCACGGGCTTAGGTATCGGGTTTTCAAGAAGCGGCTCGATTGGGAAGTGCAGACCGAAGGCGAAATGGAAACGGACCCGTTTGACAGCCTGAACCCCGTCTACCTACTTCTCAAGGGGTCCGATTGGCGAACTTGCGGCTGCGTCCGCCTTTTGCCGACCACCGGACCGACTATGTTGCGCGATACGTTTCCGGCGCTGCTGGATGAGATGGTGGTCCCTGCGAGTGCCGATATCTGGGAGAGTAGTCGTTTCGCGCTCGATCTCCCTGCGACAGCGCCGAAGGCTGCTGGCGGCCTGGCACAAGCAACCTACGAGCTCTTCGCGGGCATCATCGAATTCGGCTTGGCCAACAATCTCTCCGGGATCGTAACTGTGACAGATACGCGCATCGAAAGGATCCTTCGTCTCGCGACCTGGCCGTTGTCACGTATCGGACAGCCCCAGCAGGTCGGCAACACCGAGGCAGTCGCCGGCTTCCTCGAGATTTCCTACGCCAGTCTCTTGCGCATCCGCTGGAGGGGACGCCTGAACGGGCCGGTGTTGTGGCAACCAGTTCTCATCCAATCGGCATAGCGCCTGCGGATGCTCAGCCGTGACCTGGGTTAAGTCTGCTCACGGCCGCCACCGCCCGCCGTCAAGCTGAGCGGACCCGGCCCCACGAGCATTCGACTGTTCCGGTCGATCGACTCGCGCGGCCGGACTTCGGATTTCCGTAGGCGCAACCCGCAGTCCAGCGTGAGCACGCCAAAATGGCGCCCGTCCGCTTGGAAAGAAGCCAATGTGGCTTCTGAGGTCGCCTTGGAATATTGGACCGGCCGCCGTGAGCGATCCCAACCTCAAACCTTTGCCGGTATGCCGGTTTGGCCGGACCGTCGGCCAGTCGGCGCAGTCCCCCGATAAGGACCCGAGCTGACGCGCGATCCAACAGCGCCCAAGCCTATGCTATGTGCATTACCGTTCGGTTGGCCATATCGTCCAAGACCGCATGAAGAAGGCTTCCAACCTCCTGCGCAGCGAACTCTGGCGCAATTCCTACATCGGACAATTGAATGAGCATTTTCTTGGCAGCACAGCGCCAGAACGCACTCGCCGCCTCGCCGTTCTTGGTCTCGAGGGCCTGGGCGATACTTTCGACCAATGTGCGTCGCCGATGCAGCGGAAATACGCAAATGTTTGAGTGATGCATCAATCACCTCACAGTTTCAGTTCCACAAAGAAAACACCGGCGTCTTCAAAAGCGCCGCGCTAGCGCGGTGACGGTTCGCGGCGACATGACGAGTTCCACTTCCCCTCGACAAGCCATTGGGCGATGAGCCGCCGGACCGCACATCCGGACCGCACATAAGGTGAACCACCATTGCTGATCCGGCTGCGTTTCCTGTGCCGTTCCGCGACGAGGCGTTCCAGCCCGAATTGACGTCCAATGACTTGATTTCTGAAAGGGCAGGGCGGTACGAATCACCCGACTGTTCCGCCGCTTACATTCCTGCGAGCTTGTGTAGGAATGATTAAAGCGTGCCCGAGCCGTTCTTGGTGGCCGCAGAAGGGAATCATTGCCATCCGCGCCTATCGTAAGGCCGCGCGACTTCTAGCATGGCTGCACTGCCCCGACAGGGCTTTGCAATCGCGCGTTTCGAAGCCTATGCTTGGCATCGGCCGTCAGTTACTTCGGATGCAGCCGACAGTAAGAGGTACGCGCTCTTGCCCGCATGGGAGAGAGCCTTGCCCGAATCCCTTTTTCGCAACCAGGTGCTGAAATCCCTTTCGCCGGAGGACTTCGCGCTGTTGCGACCATCGCTGCATCGCGTTCAGTTGGAGATCGCGCATCAGCCGATCAGGAATGGATATTTTCCCGAGAGGGGCATCGCCTCGGTGGTCGCCACCATGACCGGCGGACGGCAATGTGAAGTCGGCATTATCGGATATGACGGGATGACAGGAATTGCCGTCATTCTCGGACAGGACAGCTCTTCCAACGAGACCTATATCCAGGTCGCAGGCAATGGCTGGCGCCTGCCGGTTGAAATCCTTCGTCCTGCGGTTGCGGAAAGCCCGTCGCTGCGCACGTCAGTGCTGGACTATGCCCACGCGTTCCTTGTCCAGTCGTCCCGGACGGCACTGGTCAATGGCCACTCCAAAATCGAGGAACGGCTGGCCCGCTGGTTGCTGATGATCCATGACCGCTCTGACGGAGACAAGATCTACCTGACGCATGAATTTCTGGCGACCATGCTCGGCGCCCGCCGTCCCGGGGTCACCACGGCCCTGCAAATGCTTGAATATCGAGGACTTGTCCGTGCCAAGCGCGGCGAGGTCACGATTATCGACCGCGTCGGATTGATGGAACTCACGCATGGCGCTTACGGCGAGGAGGAGCAACGTTATTTCGGCCTGGCCACCGCTGCCTGATTGTCCGGTATCGGACATAGGCTTGAAGGCTGCCGAACTCCCGTCCTAGATCGTGTCAGTCAGAGTTTCAGGGAGGCGGGTGAAAAGCCGCCGAAGCCTATGTTCTGTCCAGAGGCAAGGCCCGGTTCCTCTCCACCGCCCAGGCGATCCGCGCCATTCGAACGCTTATGCCGGCGTGCAAAGCGACCGATCGCGAGTTGAGGAATTGGTGGCGGCGACGTCCATCGTTCACGGTGTGCCCGTCGCCTTCGACGCAAGGACAACCGATGGAGTAGAACCACGGCTGCATTCCTAGGAGGGCATGCCGCGCCGTCCAGACTGTCAGATCGGGCATTCGTCAGATGGTTGTCCGCTAACTTAACTGGCAGAGTCTACAGGACGCAATTGCGAACTCACCGATCGCTTGGCGGCCAAAGCTGCCGGCAAGCGATCGCCTCATCCAGCCGTCTGCACCATCTCATCACAGACATCATCGGCGATGCTACCTGCCCAGCATATGTCCAGCATTTCGCAGGGCGGCCAGAAGGAGCCTCGCATAGCCTGTGACATCGATCTGGGCCTGCATGGACAGGGGCATGCTGGTCCAGTTCTCCAACGGTGCAATGAAAGGTGAGAAGGTGCCATTGACAAGGCAACAGCAGCTAACAAGGCCCTCTCGGTCCAATGCCACCACACCGATCTTGTCGCCTGGATATCCAATGGCTGCGACTCGCTGGACCTCCAGGTCACCGTCAACCCGCACGTCGAAAAGAAGGCTACCACGGCTCCTCGTGGCTATCTCAGCCGCCTTCTCATCAAAGCTTGAAGAGAGCAAGCGGACGCTTTCCACCGCCATCTGGAAAATCACCAAATCCAGTTCATTCACGGCCATATGGGCAATTGCGCGCAATGGGTGGTGATTGCAATGACACACACTGCTTGTTCACAGATGTCGGTCACGAACGATCATTCGTCGGGTTCCGGTTCCGACCAACGGTGTGGCCCACCTGATCGTGCTGCGGTTCGAACATTCCTAACGCGAGCCGAGCGCGCTGTTGATGAGGATGGAGTCTAGGTCTCGGGCCCTGCCTCGCGGCTTCCTCATCCTTGGCAGACCCCTTGCAACGCCGCCGCGATGGCGCAAACGCCAGATGAAGCTGATCCATCGCTTGATCGTGAACTGAGCTTCTGAACACCCTTGGTGGGACAGCAGGGTGGAAGGGCTTGACCAACGCTGCCCCCGTTTTCGAAGAGGGCCCGTCCTCGATTGAATCTTTGGAGCCCCGTGCGGCGCGCAGGCAAATGTTGACCATCTGGACGCAGGTCCCAGACCCCAAGGCAAACAGGAAACCTTCCAGCCAGCCAAGCTGCGCCGAAGCAAAGAGCGACCTTTGGAATTCCCAAGAACTGACCCTTCCATAGTTGACTGGCAACCGCAGCGCGAGTGCGGGAGAGCGATTTCCCCTCTTTGCTATTTGGCACATCGCTTGCGCAGAAGGGGGCGCAGCGTTCGACCGGAGCACTGCATGGGAGAAGGAGGAGCCCCACCCCGATCCGGTCAAGGAGAGAAACGGTGTTGGTTCCACAAGTCCCCATAGCGAACGCAGCGGCCCGCAAGCGCCATTTTGCCCGAGCCTACGTGCAGGTGCTTGCCGCCATAATCCTGGGTGCCGCAATCGGCTATTTCCATTTGGAGACCGGCCAGAGCCTGAAGCCGCTCGGCGATGCCTTCGTCGATGTCGTCAAGATAATCACCGTACCTGTCATCTTCCTGACAATTGCGACCGCCATTGCCGGCATGAGCGATCTGCAGAAGGTCGGCCGAGTTGCCGCCAAGGCGATGGTTTATTTCCTCACCTTCTCGACACTTGCACTCGTTGTCGGACTGATTGTCGCGAATATCGTTCAGCCTGGCGCCGGCCTCAACATCGATCCGGCCTCGCTCGATGTCCAAGCCGTTAAGGGCTATGTGGCCACGGCTCACGAGCAGTCCGTGACCAGCTTCCTGATGAACATCATCCCATCAACCATTGCCAGTGCCTTCGCGGAAGGCGACATCCTGCAAGTCTTGTTCTTCTCGGTCCTGTTCGGCGCGGTCTGCCGCTACAACGGCCGCTCGATCTTCTCTCTCGTCCGATACATCAAGGACGAGCTGCTGCTCGCAACGTCCTCCTCGGAGGCCGCGCTGCCCTCGCTCATGGAGAAGATGGAAAAGGCCGGCGCCACGCATTCGGTCGTGGGTCTCATTCCATTCAATCTGGACGGCACGAATATGATGCTCGCCGCCCTCTTCATCGCCCAGACGACGAAAACTGATCTGCCGATCGGCTGCCGGATCCTCATGCTGTTCGTCGCATTGTTCCCTTCGAACGGAACAACCCGCATTACCGGTGCAGGCCTCGTCACAATGGCTGCAACGCTCTTTCTTGTTCCGGCCGCACCGGTCACCTCCGTGGGTCTTATTCTTGGCGTCGATCAGCTTATGTCCGAATGCCACGCGCTGACGATATTTCTCCGCAGCGTAGCGGCAACGCTGGCTGTCGCCCGGTCTGGGGCGAGCGGGATAAACGACGATTCGGGGAGCGCCTCACTAGCGGACCGTTCAGCGCTCTGGCGGTGGACGGTCAAGTCGCCCGGCGTGGTGAACGCAGTTCCCCGCGCGAACGACGCTCAGCTATTGGGGTGGGCCCGATGGCGCAAAGCCGTATTTGAGAAACCGCCAGATCGCACCCGCACCTGTGCGCCTGTAGCAACTGCGGGGCACGATCAAAAGCGACCCATTTTACACCGAAAAGGCGGGCCGTTGCTGCCACGCCGTCCATGGATTGGAGCCTCATGTCTAAGACAACGGCCACCACTCTCGCGGTTCTCCTTTTTCTCCTCGCCGTGCTGCTTTCCGTGCTGGCGAGCCATAATAGCGCGCACCCGCCGCGGGAAAGGCCGCCCCCGCCCATGCAGTCGTGCCAATGGACAGTCAAAAGTGGAGCGGCGCACTCGTCAACGACCCCGCTTCGCCAAATCGCCGGCAACCCGGAAGGTCCGGGGACCCTTCAGCGCTCTGCCGGGCGGACGGTCAGTCGCCCGGCGTGGTGAATGGCGGTCGCGGTTGCCCGGCCCGCGCGAACGACGCTCAGCTGGTGGGGTGGGCCCGATGGCGCAAGGCCATCTTTCCAGAAACCGCCAGAGCGCACCGGCATCTATAGCTGTGCGCCCTCGCGACTGCGCCCTGTGGCAAGTGCGGGGCTCGATCAAAAGCATTTTACACCAAAAGGCGGGCCGTTGCTGCCACGCCGTCCATGGATTGGAGACTCATGTCTAAGCCGACTGCCATCACTGTCGCAGCTCTTCTTTTACTCCTCGCCGTGCTGGCGAGCCAATATAGCGCGAACCTGCACCGGCAGGCGTGGTCGATCGACAGGCAAAAGTGGAGCGGCGCATTCGACAACGACCCCCTTCGCCAATCGCCGGCAACCCGCAAGGCGATGCCGTTCTGGTCATATTCAATGACTACCACAACTGTCCGCATTGCAGACTGGCAGATCTCAACTACCAAAAAGCCTTCAAGAATGATCCCAATCTGAAGCTTGTGATCAGACGGTTCCCGGTCCTGGGACCGGATTCCCAATCGCACTCGCCTCGAGAAAACAGGGAAAGTTCGACGAATTCCACCGCGCCCTTATGACTTCCCCCAGTTGGATCATTGAAAGGATCACTCTCAAGATCGCAGCGCGTGTGGGCCTTGACGTGGAGCAGCTCAAGCGGGAATGCAAGATCCGGCCATCGCAGATGAACTTGCGCGCGTCCGCGCACTCGCGAAAGGTCTGCACATCGACCGTACGCCCGCGTTGGTGGTCGGCGATATAGTGATCGCCCACCTGGTCGACATGGCCAGCTTGCAACGCTTGCTCGCCGATGCGCGCTCAAAGCGTGCAGGCTCTCGTGCGGGGCAGCATCTGTAGATCGGCCACGCTGTTGTTGCCGGAGCGTGCCGTTTGTGGCAGCTGGCTTTGCTGTTGCTCCTCGGCATCTTGTTGCGGTCATCCAGCTGCCGTGGGCGCCAACAACAATCCTGAGCGCCCGCGCCTGAAGGCGCTGGCCGGGTGCTCGTGAACCGAGCCCGCTTATCTTCGCCAGGCTCAGGCGGTCTTGGCCCTGCGGCTTCGCCCCCTGGCGCGGGGCAGCCTTCGGCTGCTGACGGTCGCCGGCCTGTCGGCCGGCGTCGTTTTTATCGTGGCCTTCCCCGGTGGCGCAGGGCGGGCAGCACTCCCTTCTAGGCCCGCCGCGGCGTCCCGCAACCCTTCGCTTTCGCTTCGGGTCCTCCACTCCGTTCCGGTCCTGCGGATGCAGTCCGCCTCCGACGTCGGGCCTTTCCGGTCGCTTTCGCCGCCCACCCCGCTTCCGGGGAGGGCGCGATTGAAGAGCGGAGGACATCACGATGCGTGCAAACAACAAACGTTGCGGCAGCCGACAGGCTGGCGCAGAGAGTGGCGGGCGCACCGGCGCCAGCCTTTATCAGGAAATCACCGACCGCATCATTGCCGAACTGGAGCGCGGCACCGTGCCATGGGTCAAGCCGTGGGGCAGGGCAAGGACAGGCCTCGGCCTGCCGCGGAATGCGGCCACCCAGCGCCGATATTCCGGCATCAATATCCTGATCCTGTGGGGCGGGGTCATCGATCGCGGTTTCCCCAGCCAGAACTGGCTCACCTTCCGGCAGGCGCTTTCCCTAGGTGGCAATGTCAGGAAGGGTGAGCACGGCACCACCATCGTTCACGCTGACCGCTTTGTTCCCAAGAACGAAAAGCAACGCGCCGACACCGATGGCGACGAACCGCAGGCGGTGCCCTTCCTGAAGCGCTTTAGCGTCTTCAATGTCGCGCAGTGCGATAATCTGCCCGAATATCTTTACGCCGCCGGCGAGCCTCTGCCTGAGCGCGAGATGGTCCCGCAGGCCGAGGCGCTCATTCATGCAACCGGCGCTGATTTTCGCATCGGCGGCGAGCGCGCTTTCTACATGCCCGGCAGCGACACCATACAGGTGCCGCCGCAGCCGGCTTTCTTCCACCAGATTGACTATTACCGGACCTGCTTTCACGAGCTTGGCCACTGGACCGGCCACCCGACGCGACTCGCGCGCGACCTGTCCGGCTCCTTCGGGTCCAAGACCTATGCGCGCGAGGAACTGGTCGCCGAAATCGCATCAGCCTTCATCTGCAGCAGTCTCGGCATCGAGCCGACCGTGCGCCATGCCGACTACATCGGCTCATGGCTGACGGTTTTGCGCGAGGACAACCGCGCCATCTTCCGCGCCGCAAGCCATGCCTCGAAAGCCGCCGATTTCCTGCTTGGCCTCAATGCCGATGTCGAAGGCGAGGCACATGCCGAAACCGCCCATGGGAGCGCGCAATCCTCACACGCGACCGCCTTGCGCCTCTGATGACGCAAAAGTCGCCCGCAATCAACTCGACAGTTCTTTTGAGGTTGCGCTAACGCCGATGGCCGGCGTTGGCGCCGATCGTTTATCGGACCGAGGTTCGCAAAAAAAGGGCGGCATTGCTGCCGCCCTCTCGTT
Organism: Mesorhizobium sp. M6A.T.Cr.TU.017.01.1.1; assembly: GCF_004023115.1. Taxonomy (NCBI): domain Bacteria; kingdom Pseudomonadati; phylum Pseudomonadota; class Alphaproteobacteria; order Hyphomicrobiales; family Phyllobacteriaceae; genus Mesorhizobium; species Mesorhizobium sp. M6A.T.Cr.TU.017.01.1.1. The sequence continues at coordinate 221 of NZ_RZTA01000018.1, read as the reverse complement.
GCGAAAGCTGCCAGAGCTGGATTAGAAATCCATACCGCCCATGCCGCCCATGCCGCCGCCACCCATGCCGCCAGGCATGCCGCCGCCGCCAGCCGACTCCTTCTTCGGAGCCTCCGCGATCATGGCTTCGGTGGTGACCAGCAGGCCGGCCACCGAGGCCGCGTCCTGGAGAGCGGTGCGGAAGCATCGATCGTTGCCGGCAAGATCCTCGAGAACAAGGG
>NZ_RZTA01000189.1:0-7152 GCF_004023115.1 Mesorhizobium sp. M6A.T.Cr.TU.017.01.1.1 | reverse complement strand
GTGCTTTGGGCCGCGCTCGATCTCTGGCCCGACCTCGAGCAGGCGGTGCTGATCGAGGCGAGCGCCGCGGTGCGCCGGATCGGCGAGGCGCTTGCCACTGAGGCGATGACGGCCAGGATCGCCTGGCTGGCCGGCGATGTCACCATCGACCTTGCCGGCCTCAAGCCGGCCGAGCTGGTCACCTGCGCCTATGTGCTGGACGAGATCGCGCCGGCATCGCTGCCAAAACTCATCGACCGGCTCTGGCACCTGACCGACGACACGCTGCTGGTCGTCGAGCCGGGCACGCCGGCCGGATGGCAGCGCATACTTGCCGTGCGGCGGCACCTGATCGAGGCGGGCGCGCATGTGCTTGCGCCTTGCCCTCATGAGGCGCCCTGCCCGCTCGCGGCGCCCGACTGGTGCCATTTTTCGCGCCGTGTCGCGCGCTCGCGCCTGCACCGGCTGGCCAAGGACGCCGACGTGCCATGGGAGGACGAGAAATTCATCTATGTCGCCGCCTCCCGCCATCCGGCCGTCCACCCCCCGCAGGCGCGGGTGATAGCACCGCCGAAACCCGGCTCGGGAAAGGTCCTGCTGAAACTTTGCGAAAAGGACGGCAGTGTCGACGAGAAACTGTTCACCAAGCGCGACGGCGAGATGTTCAAGACCGCGCGGCGGCTCGACTGGGGCGACGCGCTGCCGGAGTGATTGGCAGCTATTTTCCTGTTTTGTTCTCTCTAGAGAACGGCTAGGCTCGCCATCTTGATTCGAGTCAATCAAGATTCTTTCCACCGAAAGATCTTGGCTGTGAATCGCGGGCACCAAAGCCGATTGGATGGGGACTGATGCAGATAAGTCATCACCGACTTATCCCGTTCTGATATCGAGAGACCGGGATCGAAACCGGGGACATCATGGCAGAGGCAGCACGAAAATTCGGCGTGGCGGAAACACCGCTATATCGCGAGGCACCGAACAACATCGAGGCCGAGCAGGCGCTGCTCGGCGCGATCCTCGTCAACAACGATGCGTTCTACCGCGTCTCGGACTTCCTGAAATCCGGTCATTTCTACGAGCCGCTGCACAGAAAAATCTTCGAGGTCGCCGCCGAGCTCATTCGCATGGGCAAGGTAGCGACGCCGATCACGCTGAAGACCTTCCTGCCGGCCGACGAGAAGGTCGGGGACATGACGGTTGCGCAATATGTCGTGCGGCTGGCTGTCGAGGCGGTCACCGTCGTCAACGCCGCCGACTACGGCCGCGCCATCTACGATCTCGCCACGCGACGCGCGCTGATCACCGTCGGCGAAGACATGGTCAACATCGCCTATGATGCGCCGGTCGACATGTCGCCGTCCGAGCAGATCGAGGATGCCGAGCGGCGCCTGTTCGAGCTGGCCGAGACCGGCCGCTACGATGGCGGCTTCGAGAGCTTCACCGACGCGGTTAAAACCGCCGTCGACATGGCCAACGCCGCCTATATGCGCGACGGACATCTGTCAGGTGTCGCCACGGGCCTGCGCGATCTCGACCGCCGCATGGGCGGCCTGCAGCCGTCCGATCTGATCATCATCGCCGGCCGCCCCGGCATGGGCAAGACATCGCTCGCCACCAACATGGCCTTCAACATCGCTGAGGCCTATGTGCCGGCGCAACAGGCCGACGGCTCGTTCAAGGCGGCCAATGGCGGTGTCGTCGGTTTCTTCTCGCTCGAAATGTCGTCGGAACAGCTCGCCACCCGCATCATTTCCGAGCAGACCGAAATCCCGTCGTCAAAAATCCGCCGCGGCGAGATCAGCGAGATGGACTTCGAAAAGCTGGTCGCCTGCTCGCAGACCATGCAGAAGATCCCGCTGTTCATCGACCAGACCGGCGGCATCTCGATCGCCCAGCTGTCGGCGCGCGCGCGACGGCTGAAGCGCCAGCGCGGCCTCGACGTCATCGTCATCGACTATATCCAGCTGATGCAAGGATCGAGCGCGAAATCCTCGCAGAACCGCGTGCAGGAAATCACCGAGATCACCACTGGCCTGAAGGCGCTGGCCAAAGAACTTGCCGTGCCGATCATCGCGCTGTCGCAGCTGTCGCGCCAAGTCGAAAGCCGCGACGACAAGCGCCCGCAGCTCTCGGATCTGCGCGAATCGGGCTCGATCGAGCAGGATGCCGACGTGGTGATGTTCGTCTACCGCGAGGAATACTATCTGAAGAACCGCGAGCCGAAGCCCGGCACAGACGAATACATCAAATGGGAAAACGAGATGAACGAGATGCGCGGCAAGGCCGAGGTCATCGTTGCCAAGCAGCGCCACGGACCGACCGGCTCGGTCAGCCTCGCCTTCCAGGGCGAGTTCACCCGCTTCTCCGACCTCGCCGAGGAGCATCATATTGCGGAGAGGTTTGAGTAGCTTTTGACCGACGCCGCACCAAAGATGCGGGACAGCAGCGCTCTACGGCGCCCCCCTCTGTCCTGCCGGACATCTCCCCCACGAGGGGGGAGATTGGCTGTCATCTACGCCAGCCTTCTTTTCTGCAACGCCGAAAATTGGCGAAATCCGAAGCGCAATCCGATCTCCCCCCTCGTGGGGGAGATGTCCGGCAGGACAGAGGGGGGCGCGAAGGATCACGGCGCTCGCCAATTGGCGGGAAGGTAGCAGTTTGGCCAAGTCCCGCGTTCAGTTCATCTGCCAGAATTGCGGTTCGGTGCATCAGCGCTGGGCCGGCAAATGCGATGCCTGCGGCGAGTGGAACACGCTGGTCGAGGAAGGCACGTCCGGCGGCATCGGCTCGGGTCCGGCCAACACCCGCAATGCCCGCAAGGGCCGCGCCGTGGTGCTCACGACTTTGTCCGGCGACATCGAGGACGCGCCGCGCATCGTCTCCGGCATCGGCGAGCTCGACCGCGCCACTGGCGGCGGTTTCGTGCGCGGCTCGGCCCTTCTGGTCGGCGGCGATCCCGGCATCGGCAAGTCGACGCTACTCACCCAGGCGGCCGCGGCACTCGCGGCAAAGGGCCACCGCATCGTCTATGTCTCAGGCGAAGAGGCCGTCGCCCAGATCAGGCTGCGCGCGCAGCGGCTCGGCGTCGCCGACACTCCGGTGGAGCTTGCCGCCGAAACCAATGTCGAGGACATCCTCGCCACCATCGCCGACGGCAAGCGGCCGGATCTGGTGATCCTCGATTCGATCCAGACCTTGTGGACCGACATGGCCGATTCGGCGCCCGGCACCGTCACCCAGGTGCGCGCCGCCGCCCAGGCGATGATCCGCTATGCGAAATCCACAGGGGCGGCGATCGTGCTCGTCGGCCATGTCACCAAGGAAGGCCAGATCGCGGGCCCTCGCGTCGTCGAGCACATGGTCGACGCCGTGCTCTATTTCGAGGGCGAAGGCGGCCACCACTACCGCATCCTGCGCACGGTCAAGAACCGCTTCGGACCGACCGACGAGATCGGCGTCTTCGAAATGTCTGACATGGGCCTGCGCGAGGTCGCCAATCCGTCCGAGCTTTTTCTCGGCGAACGCCATGCGAAAGCGCCGGGCGCTGCGGTTTTCGCCGGCATGGAGGGAACCCGCCCGGTGCTGGTCGAGATCCAGGCGCTGGTGGCGCCGTCGTCGCTGGGCACGCCACGCCGCGCCGTCGTCGGCTGGGACGGCGCCCGGCTGTCGATGATCCTCGCGGTTCTCGAGGCCCATTGCGGGGTCCGCTTCGGGACCCACGACGTCTATCTCAATGTTGCCGGCGGCTACCGTATCTCGGAGCCGGCCGCCGATCTGGCGGTGGCGGCCGCACTGGTTTCCTCGCTCACCGGTCTTGCCCTTCCGGCCGATTGCGTCTATTTCGGCGAAATCAGCCTTTCGGGCGCCGTAAGGCCGGTTGCGCATGCGCAGCAGCGCCTGAAGGAAGCCGAAAAGCTGGGTTTTGGAAGCGCGGTTCTGCCTTTAGGCAGCGAGGAACTTGCCGGGGGGATAGGGGCCGGCGCTTTCCAGCCCACCGAGCTTGCCGATCTCGTGGCGCGCATAGCCGGCTCACGGCGCAGCCGCGCCGACGAGCAAGAATGACGCGGCTCATGAAGTGGGGCAAAAGACATGCCGATTACGCTGCTTGACGGAATTCTCGTCGGCTTCACCTTGGTCTCGGCGATGCTCGCCATGGTTCGCGGCTTTTCGCGCGAAATCCTCTCGGTCATCTCCTGGATAGTGGCGGCAGCGGCGGCGTTCTTCTTCTACAAACCGGTCCTGCCTTACGTTCAGCCCTATGTCGACAATGAGAAGATTGCCATGGTGGCCGCCGCCGGCATCGTCTTCATCATCGCGCTGATCGTCGTTTCCGTCATCACCATGAAACTCGCCGACTGGATCATCGATTCCAGGATCGGCGCGCTCGACCGCACGCTCGGTTTCCTCTACGGCGCGGCGCGCGGCATTCTGGTCGTTGCGGTGGCCCTGCTGTTCTTCAACTGGCTGGCCGGTCCCAAGGCTCCGGGCTGGGTCGCCAACGCCAAGTCGCGGCCGCTGCTCGAATCGCTCGGCGCCAAGCTCGAAAGCCTGCTGCCCGAGGACCCGGAAAACGCGATCCTCAACAGGCTCAATCCTAGCCAGCCGGCACCCGAGACCGGCGCCGAGACGCCACCGGCGGCGGATGCACCGGCAGCGGACGCGCCGGCAACCGGCGACGATGCTCCGGCGCTCGATGGCAGCGAGACCGACGCGCCACCGGCCGACAATGCACCGGCCAATCCGGCGCCGGCAAACTGACGATCATGTGAAAAGCCGCAAACTCTACGTTGCTCTCGAGCAGTCATCACACTATATAGCGACTTTAGCGGAGCTGAAGATGGCAGACGCAGACGACGTGCTTTCCGCCGAAGCTGACGATCATTTCCACGACGAATGCGGTGTGTTCGGTATTTTTGGCCGGCAGGACGCCGCAGCTATCGTCACACTTGGCCTGCATGCGTTGCAGCATCGCGGCCAGGAAGCGGCCGGTATCGTTTCCTATGACGGTACCCAGTTCCATGTCGAACATCATGTCGGCCTGATCGGCGACACCTTCACCAAGCAGCGCGTCATCGACAGCCTGCAAGGCAATCGCGCGATCGGCCACACGCGCTATGCCACCACCGGTGGCGCCGGCCAGCGCAACATCCAGCCGTTTTTCGCCGAGCTCGCCGATGGCGGCTTCGCCGTCGCCCACAACGGCAACCTCACCAACGCCATGACCGTGCAGCGCGCGCTGCAGAAACAGGGCGCGATCTTCTCGTCGACCTCCGACACCGAGACGCTGCTGCATCTGGTCGCCACCAGCAGGGAACGCGATCTCAACTCGCGCTTCATCGATGCGGTGCGCCAGGTCGAGGGTGCCTTCTCGCTGGTGGCGATGACGGCAAAGAAGATGATCGGCTGCCGCGATCCGCTCGGCATCCGCCCGCTGGTGCTCGGCGATCTCGACGGCGCCTGGATCCTGGCTTCCGAAACCTGCGCGCTCGACATTATCGGTGCGCGTTTCGTGCGCGACCTGAAGCCCGGCGAGATGGTCGTCGTCACCGCCAAGGGCATCGAGAGCCTGTTTCCCTTCGAGCCGCAGAAGACCCGCTTCTGCATCTTCGAATATGTCTATTTCGCTCGTCCGGATTCGTCTGTCGAAGGCCGCAATGTCTATGAGGTGCGCAAGCGCATTGGCGCCGAGCTGGCGCTCGAAAGTCCGGTCGACGCCGATATCGTCGTGCCGGTGCCGGACAGCGGCACTCCGGCGGCGATCGGCTTTTCGCAAGCCGCGGGCATCCCATTCGAGCTCGGCATCATCCGCAATCACTATGTAGGCCGCACCTTCATCCAACCTGGCGATTCGATCCGCCACATGGGTGTCAAGCTCAAGCACAACGCCAACCGCCGCATGATCGAAGGCAAGCGCGTGGTGCTGGTCGACGATTCGATCGTGCGCGGCACCACCAGCCAGAAGATCGTGCAGATGGTGCGCGATGCCGGCGCCAAGGAAGTGCACATGCGCATCGCTTCGCCGCCGACACGCGCCTCCTGCTTCTACGGCGTCGACACGCCGGAGAAGTCGAAGCTGCTGGCGTCGCGCATGTCGGTGGAAGAGATGGCCGAATTTATCCGCGTCGATTCGCTCGGATTCCTGTCGATCGACGGGCTCTACCGCGCTGTCGGCGAGGCCGGCCGCGACAACGAGCAGCCGCAATTCTGCGACGCCTGCTTCACCGGGCAATACCCGACCCGGCTTGCCGACTTCGAAGGTTCCGACAATGTGCGCACGCTGTCGCTCTTGGCGGCGGGCGGGTCGTAGGGTTGCCGGACCACCATTTGCCTTCCCCAGTTTACCCCCCTCTGTCCTGCCGGACATCTCCCCCTCAAGGGGGGAGATCGGCTGAACTATCGACTTTCGCCAATCGCGACGGTCGCAAAACGGGCGCTGAGCCGGATGAGGGCCAATCTCCCCCCTTGAGGGGGAGATGTCCGGCAGGACAGAGGGGGGTGTTTTCACGCCTACTCACGGAGGCTCTCGCATGATCCCCGCCCCTGCCCTCGATCTTTCCGGCCGCGTCGCGGTCGTCACCGGCGCCTCGCGCGGCATTGGCTACTTCATCGCCCTGGAACTTGCCGCTGCCGGAGCGCATGTCATCGCGGTTGCCCGCACCGTCGGCGGACTGGAGGAACTCGACGATCAGATCAAGGCGGCGGGCGGACAAGCCACGCTTGTGCCGCTCGACCTCGCCGACATGGCCGGCATCGACCGGCTGGGCGGTGCCATCCACGAACGCTGGGGCAAGCTCGACGTTTTCGTCGCCAATGCCGGGGTGCTCGGCGTGATCTCGCCGATCGGCCATGTCGAGGCCAAGACCTTCGAGAAGGTGATGACCATCAACGTCACCTCGACATGGCGGCTGATCCGCTCGGTCGACCCGCTGCTCAGACTCTCCGATGCCGGTCGCGCCATCGTGCTTTCCTCCAACGCCGCCCATTCGGCGCGGGCCTTCTGGGCGCCCTATGCGGCGTCGAAGGCGGCGGTCGAGACCATGATGCGTTCCTGGGCGCACGAGACGGAAAACTTGGCCCTCAGGGTCAACGCCGCCGACCCCGGCGCCACCCGCACCGCCATGCGGGCGCAGGCGGTGCCTGGCGAGGATCCGGGAACGCTGCCGCATCCCTCAG
>NZ_RZTA01000188.1:0-7241 GCF_004023115.1 Mesorhizobium sp. M6A.T.Cr.TU.017.01.1.1 | reverse complement strand
CTTCACCAATCTCGACACTGGCTCGACGCGAACCATTGCCAAGGCGAGCGAAATATCCGCGTGGCGGCATGTTTTCGATGGCGTGACCAACACAGTCATCACGACTGACAATTTTGCGGTTCCGCAGCGCAGGCGCTTCGATGTTGCAGGCGACGGAACGCAGCGGCAGTTGTCGGGTTTCCTCGAGGCGCTAATGGCCGCGGGCGGGTTTGACCCAGCAGAAGTGCAGACGGTCAACATTGATGATCTGATTGACGGCGCAGTCATCGACGTGACGGCCGGCGTCCGCGACATCGCCCGCGCAACCTGTGAGCCGTATTCGATTGCCATCTTCGAACGGGCTGGGCAAATCATTTTCAAGAAAGCGGCGACGGACGGCGGCTTTGCTGTCGACGCAACGATTTCGTCGTCGGGGGATATAGCAGACGTCTAGAAGCCTCCCGGCGCAGATCCGACCACCACCGTCCGGTTCAACCTCGTAGCTGCGAGCTGGGGCTGACGGGCTAGGAGCGCTAGCTTCAGGCCTTAACCGGCCAGGGCCATCCCAATGCCGATGCCAAGGCCAATGGCGAGGCCATGACGAGCTTCCCGGCACAATCGAGGGCGATGACGCTGAACAGCGCCCGCTACGTCCTGGCAGTCGTGGATTGGCGCCTGAGTGGCCTGGATGTTCCCGACACCTCGGAAAGCATAAGGCGTGCATTGCCCCGCTCGGTCGAATTGTGGGCTACCAGATAACCGGCCAACGCCACGACAACGACAACGCCAAGACCTAGCGCGACGAAGGCCAGAGCTCTCCGTGGAGTAGTTCCACGGGGCGCTGCCAAGGCTTGGGCAAGATCGTCAAAGATCGTTTCTACCAGCCGATGCTAAACGTAAGTTAGTTAACGGTGGACACCCTGTTCGTAGAGTTTTGCGCGGAATCTGGTATATCTTCCTCGGGCAACGATGGGGTGTTTTCATGGGCCACGACAGACCGCAACTAGACCTGAATTCTGACGAGGAACTCTGGCACAGCACGATGTTAGGGCTGTCGACCAACGAGCATGGCGAGAGAACGCTAGCCGGCCTTACCGTTGAGGAGTCGATAGAGCTAAACGAGTTTCAAAGGCACTTTTTCGGCCGCAGGAAAAAGCATTCGAGTAGGGAAGAACGAAACCGCTACCGTGAACTGACCGAAAAGTTCGAAGCATCTCGCAGGAAGGCCCTTGTTGCCGCTGAACTACGCCGTCATGGCGCGGTCCTGTCAGACGAAGATCGTGACGCACAACAGAAGGAAGCGGCTTTGAAGGTTGTCAGACTGGCGATGGAACTGACCACTGCGCTGCAAGCCGCACACGATGCTGGTGTCCCTATGGTCATCGAGCAGGATGAATTTTCCGTCAGCGGCCGGCCAATCAGGCAGGTCCTAGCTAGACTGTTGATCTAGCTCCAGCGAGACCGCCCATGATCGATCCTGAGTGCGACAAGAACGTCTTTGAGATTTGGAAGGAACAGGGGGAGCGGCTTCCCTTCACGGTTATTCGCTGGACATGGCCCTCCAACCGAACGTTTGTTGTCGATCGCATCGAAATCGGCAAATGGCCTTACGGCAAGGCATGGGGACGACCGATATGGAAGGGCGTTGCCGGTGAGCAAGAAATGCTCAGTTGCGCCGGCTCCTATCAATGGAAAGTCGTCGAATAAACAGCGGACGGCCTTCACCCCGTCGGCGCTCGGTACGAGAGTCTTAGTTCACACGTTGAAACTTCCGGCACGAAAATGTGGTGTACCACCGCATTCTATTTGTGAACCCTTGGCCTTCAGTCTGGTCGAGCGGCAACAGCCCATGCGCCGCCAATCTCCTTAGCCGTTCGAGTTCTGCCCCACATTGCTCCATAGCGGGAAATCCCCGCTGATTGCCAACCATGGTGCATTCGGCCGGCTGTTGGGGGTGCGCGAAATAGATACATATGAAAACACCGAAGAGAGTCACCGGGTCATTCCTCCCCACTGTCGCGATGTCGGAGGCGCCATACGGCGCCAGCGAGCATCGATGCGGTGACGGCGGCGATGTAGAAGGCGACATACGACATTCGTGGGTGATCAAAACTCATGCCGGCAGAACCGGCAGATTTTTGCGTCGACCTTCACCTGCTCTGCGCACTCAGGACATTTCTTCTCGTATATCGGGCCATTAACTACTCGCTCTTCACTGGTGGTGATTGTTACCGCCACAGCAGCCGGTCGCTTATCTTTGGATGCCAGCAGCAAGAGTCCGGCAAGGAGCGGGGAGATGATCAGCGATAGCAAGAACCAAGGGGTTCCTCGGCGCCCGCGATAGTTCTGAGCAGCAATGCCGACGATAAAAGCCAGACCCAAATAAACAGCTATGAGCATGACCCCACCCTCGGCTTCACGGACAATCGCGCAGGTCGAAGGCAAACACAAGGTTCGCCCTCCACAATGGCCGCGAGACGATTCACGGAACGGAAAAGATGGCCGGCGCCAAAGGGGAGGTTGCCTGAACGGCGCCGGCCAAGCGGGAATCAGGCCCGCCGCAGCGTTAGCGATAGCTAAGTCTTGACGTTACGTCATGTGCGTCGGAACGTGACGATGCAAACATTCAACCCGCCAGGCCCATGCCGACGGCGATCCCTATGCCCATTGCCAGGCCCGTTGCGAGTTTACCGCCAAAATCCAAGGCAATGGCAAAGGCTAGCCGGCGCCAATCGCTCCGCGGCTGCGCAATGATTTTGCAGATGTCATCGAAGATAAGCGCGTCTTTCATGGCCACAGCCTCATGCGTTTCTTGCTGACGCATGGATTCCACAAAATAACATTTGAGTCCAGTCGCAAAATGGCGCGAGTATAACTAGGCGCTTTCCGCATATGAAACTTGATATGCAAGGCGAAAACGCCTTGCATATTTCAACCGTGCTGGTTGCGTTCAGTCTCTCGACGATCTATTCTGCAGCTAGGCATGTCGGATCGGGCGTGCTGGTTCCGGAGAACCGATTGTCGACGCCTCGGCAGTCAGAGCGCGCCCTGAACTTAGCAATAGGGGCGCGCTTTTTATTTCAGCCGGACGCCACTGTGATTGATGAACTCGACGCCGGCCGTCTCGAGGGCTGTGCGGATGGCGGCAAGATTGTTCTTGCCAGGTGTGCGGCGACCCTTTTCGAAGTCGATTATAACTCCGCGCGACACAGCGGAGCCAGCAGCCAGCACATTCTGATCCATGTTCAGCAGCGCGCGTGCCGCTCGGCACTGTTCTGGTGAAATCGACTTTATGTCCAATGTTGGATTCCTTGTTGACATTGAGGCTTACGTTGGACATTATGTCTTATATTGGACTCAAAGGCAACAAGGAGCAGAGCAGTGAGCGCCAGGACAGTTAATGCAGGCCGCGGCAGATATTTGGGATCGATGGTGGCTCGCTTAGATGAGCGGGATCGGCCGATCGAATGGTGGCGAGCGCCCAGCCGATTGGCCGCGGATATGTTCGCCGATTACATGTCCGTAGAGCGTCCGACCGAAAAGTTCGCCGTCTACGAAGGCTGCACAGCCTGAACCGCTAGGCATCGCCAACGACCAAGCCCGCTTCGGCGGGCTTTTTCATGTGCCGCGTGCGCCATTCATGCGCCAGCGAATCCCGGCTAACCCTTGGAAAAGCCCGGAAATGCGCGGCAATTCTGGTATATCAGTGGCGCATGAATTTGTCTGGCAGAAGTATCTAAGCCTTTGATTTTGTTGGTGATCCCGACAGGAATCGAACCTGTGACCTACAGATTAGGAATCTGCCGCTCTATCCTACTGAGCTACGGGACCACGCGGCCCGACACATAACCGCTTCGAACCGTTTCGCCAAGAGGCGCTCTGCATCCAATCAATCTGGTTTCGACGATGGCCGTTGAAGCATAGCCGTCGAGAGGCTTCTGCCCACAATTCGAAATTGATCCTCACCACTACGGACTGATCCAGGAGGGTTAGACCGCAAAGATAACCTGGGGATGGCGGAACTTCGGACCACCGCTGCGATTTAGTGTGCCGAAGGAGATACCGCATGAGCGCCACAAAAGAGTTCTTTGAAACCTGGCTCCGGGAGAACGTCGGCGATCTGCCCGCCGAGAGCGAAGTGAGCGTGGCCGTCCTGGTGCAGCAATTCGAGCAAGATGCCGACGCGGCCGGCTATGGTCACGAGGTACGCGAAGACGAGATCGGCGACATCGAAGAGGCCATTGAGAAAGCTCTGCACAAGGCCCGGACAGGCGAACAGCCGCAGGCTACAGACCCAGTCGAAGAGAGTGATCTGGCGCCCGTCATGGAGGCGCTGAAGGTCGACGACTCGAAGAGCGGCCCGTAGTGATCCAGGCAACACCGGTTGGTAGCCGACGGATGGCCTGCGGTTGCGGCTCTCCCCTTCCACTCTACATGACCCGGCATGATAGATGCCAAACACATCACACTCGGTGTTGTGATCGGCGTGGCAATCGGCGTCGCGTTGGACAACATCATTGCAGGCATCGGGATCGGCATTGCGCTAGGCATTGCCTTCGGTCTTGCGCGGAAGCCGTCCGGTCGGAAGTGACGATCGGAGCATCGCCACGTCCTGAGCTCGATGGCCTTGTCGCCATCTCAAAATCGCAGCGCACCCTCAGGTCAAGCCGAGGACGGGCTCAGGCACATTCATCAGGCGGCCAGCGCCGTCTCCGCCAGCTTCACCCAATAGCTCATGCCGTGCGGGATGACCTCGTCGTTGAAGTCGTAGGCCGGGTTGTGCAGACCCGCGGTGTCGCCATTGCCGATGAAGATGAAGGCGCCCGGCCGTGCCTCCAGCATATAAGAGAAATCCTCGCCGCCCATTACCGGCTGGATGGCACGGTGCACATGGGCGTCGCCGGCGATATCAGCCGCGACGTCACTGGCAAAGACCGTCTCTTCCGCATGGTTGAAGGTGACGGGATAATTGGCTTTGTAATCGACCTCGATCGTTGCGCCGAAGGCCGCGCCTACGCCTCCGCAGATGGCGCGCACGCGTTCTTCCGCCTTCCTGGCGACCTCCTTCTTCAGCGTGCGCACGGTGCCGGCGATCTCGGCGCTCTCGGGAATGATGTTGTAGGCGTCGCCGGCGTGGAATTTCGTTACCGACACCACGACAGCTTCGACCGGATCGGTGCTGCGCGAGGCGATCGTCTGCAGAGCGCCGACGAGCTGGCTGGTGATGACGATCGGGTCGATCGTGCCGTGCGGCATCGCCGCATGCCCGCCCCGGCCCTTGACGGTGATGGTGAATTCGGCGGTCGCCGCCATGATCGGGCCCGGCTTGATGGCGAACTGGCCGACCGGCAGGCCCGGCATGTTGTGCATGCCGAACACTTTGGAGATGTCGAAGCGCTCCATCATCCCATCCTTGACCATCTCGTTGCCGCCGCCGCCGCCCTCTTCGGCGGGCTGGAAGATCACAGCAACGGAGCCGGCGAAATTGCGCGTCTCGGCGAGATATTTGGCAGCACCCAACAGCATCGCGGTGTGGCCGTCATGGCCGCAGGCGTGCATCTTGCCCGGAACGGTCGAGGCGTAGGATTTGCCGGTGATCTCATTGAGCGGCAGCGCGTCCATGTCGGCGCGCAGGCCGATGGTCGTACCTTCGCCCAGGCGGCCGCGGATGATGCCGACGACGCCTGTCTTGCCGAGCCCGGTCACCACGTCGTCGCAACCGAAGGCCTTCAGCTTCTCGGTGACAAAGGCGGCGGTCTTGAAGACGTCGAAATTCAGCTCTGGCGTCTGGTGCAAATGGCGGCGCCAGCCGGCGACCTCGTCTTGCATTTCGGCGGCGCGGTTCAGGATCGGCATGATGGTTCCATCTCGCTGTTGGAGCAGACGGGTTCTGCCTGCTGCTTTGCAATTGTGCCTACTGTTTTACAATTGTCATTCAGGCACTTTGCCATCTTGACGTCACATAGGGTAAATAGCACCGCAAGACTGGGATCCGGGTAGAGGGCCGGATCACTATGCTGGCGATCGCGTAACAATCTTACGGAGCCAGAGGCGACTGCGGCAAGAGGCGATTTCGGATTCCATGCGGTACAAGCATTTCCCTAGACTATTGCTGGCGGGCGCCGTGGCGCTTCCGGTGCTGGCCGGTCCGGCTCTCGCCAATCCGACGATCGTGTTCGACCTGGGGAATGGCAAGATCCTCCAGCATCAGGAGGCTTTCAAGCGCTGGTATCCTGCCTCGCTGACCAAGCTGATGACCGCCTATGTGGCATTTCGTGCGATTGCCGCGGGCGAGGTCCGGCTCGATTCGCCGATCAAGGTCACGAAGCGTTCCGCCAGCGAGCCGCCGAGCAAAATGGGCTTCAAGCCGGGCTCGGTCATGCGGCTCGACAATGCGCTGAAGATGATGCTGGTCAAATCGGCCAATGACGTCGCCATGGCCGTCGGCGAGAACATTGGCGGTTCGCAAGCCGCTTTCGCCGAACGCATGAACACCGAGGCACGCCGGCTCGGCATGACCGGATCGCATTTCGTCAATCCGAACGGGCTCTTTTCGCCGGACCAGTATACGACGGCGCGCGACCTCGGTTTGCTGGTGATGGCGATCCGCACGGAATTCCCGCAATATGCCCCATGGTTCTCGATCGAGGGCCTCGCCGTCGGCAAGAAGCAGATCCCGAACTACAATCTTCTGATCGGCCGCTATCCGGGCGCCGACGGCATGAAGACGGGGTTCGTCTGCCCCTCGGGCTTCAACATGATTGGCTCGGCAACGCGAAACGGCCGCACGCTGGTCGCCGTCGTGCTCGGCGAACAGTCGACCATCACCCGCGCCGAGACCACGGCGAGACTGCTCGACCAGGGTTTCGCGGCGCAAGAGCCGAACTGGGTCACGGTCGCGGCGCTGCCTGCCTATGGCGACACGACATCGGTCAATGACCTGCGTGACGAGCTTTGCAAGAAGAAGCCGGCTAAGGAGCAGTCGGAAGCTGCCGTCCCCGTCGGCGATAAGGATGCGCCAAAATCGCCCTATCGGGAAAAGCTCGACCATGTGCCGACATTGGTCGCCGTCGGCCTTGGCGGCGCCACCGGGCCGAAGCCGAAGGCGATGCTCGATACATCGGGCCGGGAATATGCCGACGTGCCGTTGCCGAGCCAATCATGTTGAAGCCCGAGGGGCAGACGAACCCCGTCTTCATGCCGTCGGCGCCCGGATAGCGGCCGATCAGAAGATTGTAGTTCGGGATCTGCTTCTTGCCGAC
>NZ_RZTA01000187.1:3142-7258 GCF_004023115.1 Mesorhizobium sp. M6A.T.Cr.TU.017.01.1.1 | reverse complement strand
CGCTGGGACCGCCGCTTCCGACGTCACCACGACCGACGACAGCTCTACCGTGATTGCCCCTGCCGACGCCACCATCAGCGACGACAGCTCTACTGCGGCCGCGGCTTCCGACGCCACCACGAGCGACGACAGCTCTACTGTGGCCGCCGCTTCCGACATCCCCACGAGCGACGGCAGCTCCACTGCGGCTGTCCCTTCTGACTCCCACACCAGCGACAGCAGCTCTACTTCCGACGCCACCATCAGCGACGACAGCTCCACTGCGGCCGCCGCTTCCGACGCCACCATCAGCGACGACAGCTCTACTGTGACCGCCGCTTCCGACACCACCACGAGCGACAGCAGCTCCACTGCGGCTGTCCCTTCGGACGTCACCACCGGCGATGACGGCAGCGACACCTCCCATGTCGCCGGCGACAAGGCAGGCAGCAGTGTCGACCGGGTGTTGGCCGCCCTTTCTAGCGGCTCGGAGTCTCTCGCCGGTCCACACGATAAAACGGCCGGCAACGGGTTCGCCCACACCGTCCAGGGCGATGAAAATGTCGGCGCCAACGCCAGCAAGGGCGGCGCCGCCGAGATCATGTCCGGCCGCGGTGGCCACGACGCCTTCGACTTCAGCTGGCTTCAGGAAAAGCTCCAGGACAAGCTGCAGGACAAGCCTCACTTCGACCAGGCCTTCTTCGACGGGCTCAAGTCGGGAGGGCTTTCCGACGCTCTGTCTGCCGGTACGGCTGCGCATGATCGTTCCGACCATGTCAGCTACGACAGTTCAACCGGGTCGCTCTCTTTGGACAGCGACGGGACGGGAGACGCAGCTCAAACGCAGCTCGCCAGCCATTTCCCATGGCAGCATCATTCGCTGTGACCTGACGGAGCTACGCACAGGAAACTAGATCAGGCCCGGCCTTTGTTCACCTCGAAGAACATTGGCCGGGCCGCTCTCGTGCCGGCCATCGAGCAACTCCCGGACACCCTGCGGCGAAATACAGGTTATGCTGGCGTCGCGGGCAAGTTCTCTGCAACTCATGAGTCATGGTGTCTTCTCGATCATGTGCGCATTCATCGGGTTAGTCTCTCGACCCGTCTCAATGACGGCTTTGGCAAGCGCTTCGCCCTCGTGGATCGGCTCGGGATGATAGAACAGCAGGACAGCCTCCTCGCTAGGTAACACGCCAGCGGGGCAGGTCTGTTCAATCGCCATACGGACCAGTTTGAGGGCGGCCCGGGCATTGCAGATGTTATCTTGGCCGTTCTGCTTCCTCGCAGAGATGGACTGTCTCAGCGTCAACCGTGAAGGCGAGGCCCTGTTCCATCAAAGTCTAACGACTGGGAAAGCGCATTGGAAAGCACGTGCGGTAACAGTTGATTCAACCGTTGCTGGTATTTAGAGGAGTGTGGAAGCGGCTCCGACAGTGAGGCGGGGTGCTGAATTGCCGGAGCCGCCTGCGCAATCCGGTTGGGTTTGACCGCGCCGTCCTATTCTGGGACAGCGCGGTCAACGATTCGTTAAAATGGGAACTAATTAAGCGCATGCTAATTGAATCGCAGTTTTGCGAGTCAATGCATGCGTTTGATGTTTGTGCCGCCACTAATGCCGACTTTGGTGGAGAAGCCTCCCGAAAGCGGCGTGTGGCTACATGAGCTCAAGTTCGACGGCTACCGGTCGCAAATGATCGTTGACGAAAGCGGAACGCGCATTTTCACCCGCCGTGGCTTGGACTGGACGGCGAAATACCGCGACCTGGCCGCCGCATCGAAGTCGCTCGATGCGGACAGCGCCATCATCGACGGTGAGATCATCGGGCTCAATGATGCCGGCCTGTCGGATTTCGCAGCTTTGCGCAAGGCCATCACGCGGCGCCAGCACGATCTTTATTTTGTTGCCTTTGATCTGCTGCACCTCAACGGGCACGACCTGCGCGACATGGCGCTGCAGGAGCGCCGCGACATCCTTGCCGGCATCATCCCGCCAAACATCCACATCCAGTTCAGCCAGGCGCTTCCGGGCGACGCCAATGCGATCTATCGCCTGATCGACCAGGCCGGCCTTGAGGGAATGGTGTCCAAGCGTCGAGACAGCAAGTATCGCAGCGGCCCTTCGACCAACTGGCTGATGACAAAATGCTACACCGTCGGGGAATTCGAGCTGCTCGGCGTCGAGCGTGAGGCTGGAAAGCCGGCATTCGCCCTGATGGCCGAGCCAGGCACCCGGAAATATGTCGGCAGCGCCTCTGTCAGCGTCAATCGCGAGATGCGGGAGCGGCTGTGGCAGCGCGTCCAGGAACATGCCGGGCCACCGCCCAAAGATATGCCAAAGCGGCCGTCAACACAGTGGGTTAAGCCGGGGATCAAAGCCCGGGTGAAGCACTTGCGCGGCGAGGAAGACCTAAGGCACGCTTCGCTGCAGGATTTCTGGGACGATGACAAATGCCGGAATTCATGATCCTGCTTAGCACAAAATTCAAGCCATCTCTAATATGGGTCGTGGGTAAGTTTGAAATCCAAAAGCCGGGAGTAGATCTCATCCGGCGGGATTGAACTTGTCCCTCGGGGTGCGAAGAAGCACGTCCATCTGAATCTGCGATAGGCCTCGAACTCCAAACGGGGAATGATCGTTCGATAGAACGTCATTAGTCGTTCGCATATATGGTATCGATCATCAGGCGAGGTCTGGACACGCTCTCTGGGGATAAACAACTCCGCTTCCTGGGTTTCATTCAAGTAAGCGGGGCGCGGCAGCCTGACGAAATAGCCGTCTTTAGTCATCCTGACGTCGTTGGAATCGATCGGGTGGCAATCCTTGTTTCCGCAGCAGTCATAGTAAAGAACGGGATCAGTCTTGCCCGTATACCAATCATGGGCATCTGCATCGCCGGGCAACACAAGCCACGCCAATGCAATGTGTCCTAGCTGTCTCATGGAACTAGCCCCTCACCATTTTGCGTATAGCATATTAGTGAGAGCTAATCATAGCGCTTCGACATCCAGGCGCTGATTGACAGGCTCGGCCGTGACCAGGGCTCGATGCATGACGACCTAGCCGGGCTCTTTGTCTGGTCAAATTGCAAGGCTGCCGGCCGTGACCGCCGGCAGGTGTTCTTCACATGCATTCCTGATTACGAAGGCCAGCAGCGGGCGCGCAATCGCGATTGGAAGCCAACTTTCGAACGAGGGGGCTGAAAGTGGCCGGCGCCACTGTGGGGGGCGTTGGGGTAGATTGCCTGTAGGGCGCCGGCCGGGCGGATTGGGGTCCGCCGTTGGAAAGTACCGACCTTGGCGACTCATGTAACTTCCGTGATCGCGGAAGACCTACGCGCTGCCGTCTGTTTCGCTTTCTCGGCTGCATTGTCGTCGCGATGTGGGCGGGCGGCAATCCTCATGCAATGAGATGGTATACCCCCCAACGCCGGCCGGGATTGCGGCGGGCGTTTTGCGACCGAAGGGAGCGAGGACGAGAAGTTGCTTATAGGCGGGATGGCGACTTCATACAGAATGATGAACAGAGATAAATCCTGCTTCCGCATCCTTGGCCGTGTGTTCGGTGAACCGCGGCGCCATCCGCGGTATGCGACATGGGATGATCCCCAGATAATTTGATCTATCGCAAATTTGCAGAAGATTTAGCCCGCTGCCTCACGGTGGCGGGTTTTTTTCGATGAGGAACCTTACGCCGCGGCGTCCGTTGAGCCCCACCAAAAGGGGAGATCACAATGGCCGACGACCCAAACGAAGCCGCAACACCGACGGAGACGCAGCGCGAAGCTCAGGAAGCCTTGGAGAAGCAAGTTGCGCAGCTGAAGCGCGAGATCAACAAGATCAATCGGACGCTCGCGGAGCGCGCTGAAGAGGTGGTCGAGGAAGCCACTGGTTGGTATGAGGGCGCGGCCGATAGCGTGTCTCGGACAACGCAAGCACTTCGCAATAGGGCGTCTACTGCTTCCGGTGTCGTTCAAGAAAATCCTGGCACGGTATCGTCAGCCTTCATGCTGGGCGCGGCTGTAGGCTTGCTGTTGGGCCTTGTTCTTGTGGCTGGCGGCCAGCGCCGGGACCGCTGGATCTAATCACGCTCAAATGAGGGCCACAGCCCGCTGCCTCCGGTGGTGGCGGGCTTTTTTT
>NZ_RZTA01000187.1:0-3132 GCF_004023115.1 Mesorhizobium sp. M6A.T.Cr.TU.017.01.1.1 | reverse complement strand
ACTGAGTGTCGCTCGCGTCTTTAGTAGCCGCCACCGCCAGTACCGCCGGCACTGCCACTATTGCTCCCGCTCGATGTAGACGCGGTTGGCGGTGCGGGTGGAGCCGCGCCGCGTGGTGCTGTCATGCAGGCAGTCAAAAGTAATACCGAAAACAGGATGAAAAGGCGCATATCGATAACCTCCTTTGGTAGGGTGTTCTCTATCGACAACGTCTCAGGTCCATCATTATTCCGCGAAGGTTGATCGGAATGCCCGCTGCCTCACGGTGGCGGGCTTTTCAGTGAGCTATCCACCCCGCCGCGCGACCGACCTCGATGCAGGCAACAACGGCAGTGGCGATCGTTACCGCCAGCGCCATACCCCGTTCGAAGTTGGCGAGGCGCTTCTCCGTCGCCAACTCTTGTCCGTCCCAATAAAGCTTGTTGGTCTTCGGGTTGACGCCCAAGAGGGCAGTGCCTTCCAGGCTTATGGCCCGGACGCCATCCGGCCATTCTGGCGGTGGGGCATCTTTCGTGTAGCGAAATTTTCGAATGTGATCCCAGTCGGTCATTTCCCCTCCCGTCGGTGACAACAGGAGTGTGACAGGAATCGCCGGACTCGACAAAGCCAGAAGGGAATTGGCCAAATATCGGACAGGGAAGGGTACGTTTCGGCTAAGTGCCTGAAATCTCTGGTACGCCCAAGGGGAATCGAACCCCTGTTACCGCCGTGAAAGGGATTGATTTTCGGCAGTCTGCAGTTCATTGACGTTCGCCGCTATTCAATGTTTTCAATGAGTTAGTGCGCAGTTGTTCATTGGCGTGCGGAGGGGTATATTTCACGTATATTTCACGGTTTGGAACGGACTCCCTATGGCGAAGACCCTGAACGAGACACCCATCACGACGCGGAGCGCGCGCGCCAAGCTACCAGCTAACGGCTACCCGTATTGGAAAAGCATCGATCCCGATGTGCATATCGGCTACCTGAAAAGCGCGCGTGGCGGCACATGGCAGGTTCGATGGCGCGCCGGAAAGAACTACAAGCGGGAACCGCTTGGCACGGCCGACGACGAGATAAGCGAAGGGACGTTGGACTATAACGCGGCCGTCCGGGCCGCCAAGAAGCACGTCGCAGCCGTGCGGGCAGAAGAAAAAGCCACCGCCGAAGGACCGCCGCTAACCGTTCGGCTGGCCGTGGAACCCTACATCGCCGAACGAGACGCACGCGATAGCCGCCGCAAGGGCAGGCAAGTCCGCTCTGACGCCGGCCAGCGCCTCCGGCGGTATGTGCTCGGGCAAGATAAGCGCGGTAAGCAGAAGGCTGTCCCGGCTGCCGCCATTGCTGACGTTGCCCTTCATGCGCTGAATGAATCCGATCTTCTGGCATGGCGCGCGGACCTTCCAGAGACGATGAAGACCACGACGAAGCAGCGCCTCATCAATGATTTCAAAGCCGCGCTGAATGCGGCCTATGAGGCGCATCGTAAACGGTTGCCGCCAACGCTGCCGGCCGTCATCAAGCACGGCTTTAAGGCCGTGAACAGGCATGACGATGAAGTCGAATCGGGGGCGCGCGACAACCAGATACTGGCGGACAGTCAGATTGCCCGCCTGATCCGCGCGGCGCGGGAGATTGACCTTGAACAGGGCTGGGATGGCGACCTCTACCGCTTGGTCGTCATTCTGACTGCTACCGGTGCCCGGTTCAGTCAGGTCGCGCGAATGAAGGTCAGTGACGTGCTGCGGACGCAAAGCCGGCTCATGGTGCCTGTCTCCCGCAAAGGCAGGGGCGGCAAGAGCGGAAGCACTCCCGTCCCGGTCGGGAAAGACGTGCTCGACGCATTGCTGCCAGCCGTGACCGGTCGCGCCAGTGACGCGCCATTGCTGGAACGCTGGCGCTCGAAGCAGGCTCCCGGCGGCATCCGCTGGGAACGGATAGGCCGTGGGCCGTGGCATTCGTCCAGCGAGATCCCGTGGCAGGATATTCGCGAGCGCGCTCAAATGCCCGACGTGATCCCGTATGCCCTGCGGCATTCCAGCATCGTGCGCGGCATCCGCGCCAATCTCCCGATCCGGCTGGTCGCGGCGTTGCATGACACCAGCGTGCGAATGATCGAACGCCACTACAGCCGCTGGATCACAGATGGGCTTGATGAGATGGCGGCGCGCGCCGTTGTGCCGTTGTTGCCGCCGGATGATGACGGCAGCGTGGTGCCTATGCGTGAGCGAGCCTGACGCCATGGGCGGCGCGGTGAGGCGCGAAAAGGGCTTTCGCTACACCAATACTGAACGTCAGGCTTTGGCCGATGCGGTTCCTGATCCGGACTGGCTCGACGCGCTTGACGATTGGGGCAGGTTGGTCCGGTTTCCGCACCACGACGAGTTTCGAGCGGACAAAGCCGGATTTATCGCGCGTCACTTGGAGGGGATGGCGCGGGAATGCCTTGGCGAGGAGGAGATAGCCTTTCGATCGTCGAAAGAGGAGGCCGACCATATTCGCGAAACCGCCCGCGTTGCGCGCAAGCTCAAGGCGCTGCTGGTGAAGCCGACCGCGTATCAGAGGAACGTCGCAACCGCGTTACTTGGCATTAGCGTCCCGCCCTACAGGCATGCCGTTTTTCTCTCGCTTCTGGACGACCTCATCCACAACGAGACATGGGTTGCGGAGCGTTTTGCAGCCATGCGCGCCGAGGATGTGTTTGCCGGCAAGCATCACCCAGCTTTTGCGCGGTTCGTCGACGCGGCGATAATTTCCTGGCGGCAGTGGACGGACAAGCCCGCTGGCGGCAGCAAGGAAGGCGGGCCGGCGGCCCGGTTCTTGTGTGCGGCCGTCAATCCGGTGCTTGCTTTTGCCGAACGACGAGCGCTCCGGCTACGTCGCGGCGGTGCGCTGACGGAGGGGGCGGCCGGCGAATTAATCGAGGAAATACGACGACTCGATCCACCAATCGAATAGGGGAAAATCGAGCCAAGAAAAATCTCTGTTTTCCCCTAAACATTCCGCGCACTTGTCCTGATCCTTCAGCGAATTCACTCGTGTTCAGACTGAAGGAAAAGAGGAAAATGGACACCGCGAAACTCGGAATGAGCGTTGAGGAAGCAGCAGACATATGCGGCATCGGCAGGACGCGCTTGTATGACGCGATGAAGC
>NZ_RZTA01000186.1:0-7348 GCF_004023115.1 Mesorhizobium sp. M6A.T.Cr.TU.017.01.1.1 | reverse complement strand
GGATGCGGTCGCCAGGGGCAAGCTCGCCAAGGCGGTGCTGGTCGCCGAGCCGACCTGGGGCGACGTGCTGCCGGTCGAGGGCGGGCTCGAATGGGCGCGGGTGACGATCCGCGGCCGCAACGCGCATTCGGCGCTGCGCTACAATGAGATCTATCCGCAGCGCCACGACAAGGACCGGCTGGAACCCGGCGTCAACGCAATCGAGATCGCCGCGCGCTTCATCGCCGCCGTGCGCCAATACGAGCTCGACCGCACGCGGGCCAGATCGCATCCGCTGCTGCCGCTCGGCATGAACACGATCAACATCGGGGTGATGCAGGGCGGCACCGGACTAGGCGAGAACGGCCTGCCGACGGTGATGACCAACCCGGCGATCATTCCGGACGTCGCGGTTCTCGATCTCGATATGAAATTCCTGCCTGATGAGAATTCAGCCGATTATCGCCGCGATTTCGAGACTTTCGTGCATCATTTCGCTGCCACCGACGCCTGGCTGCGTGAAAACCCGCCGACCATCCAGTGGGAGCTGGGCGGCCTGTACTTCCCGCCGATGAACACCTCGCCGGATCATCCGCTGGTCCGGTCGCTCGTCGCCAACAAGGCGCGCATCGGCAAGAAGCCTGAGGTGAAGGGCTTCGTCGCCGTATGCGACGCCGCGCACTATGCCGGCGCCGGCGTCGACGGTGTCATCTTCGGTCCGTCCGGCGACGGTTTCCATGGCGCCGACGAATATGTCGAGATCGACTCGGTGGTGGAGACCGCCAAGGTCATCGCCGCCTCCGTCATCGACTGGTGCGGCGTCCGCTAAACTCGAGCTGGTTAAGGTGTGTTGAGATTCAGGTCAGGCCGAGTCGAAAATGGTGGGTTCCGAGAACCGGAGCGCAGCGTACTTTTGGGTACGTGAGCACCGGAAGCGCAGGAAGCCGCCATTTGCAGGCCGGCCTCACCTGAATATCAGCGCACCTTGATGCGCTCGGCCACCATCGTCCAGGCAGCGCGGATCATGCCGACCAGGCCGCTCGGGTAGACCAGCATGATGACGATGATGAGCAGCGCCGAGATCATCAGCCGCCATGCGCCGAAATCGGCCATCGCCTCGGAAAAGACGGTGAGCACGAAGGACGCGATGATCGCGCCATAGATCGTGCTCGTTCCGCCGAGCAGCACCATCGACAGGATGATGGTCGCCAGGCTCATGCCGAACACGTCGATCGAGGCGTTACGCTGGTAGGCGGCGTAGAAGGCCCCGGCAATCCCGGTGAAGAAGGCGCTTGCCGCCAGTGTCACCATGCGCTGCCGGACCAGCGAGACGCCGCGGCTGATGGCGTATTCCTCATTGTCGCGCAGCGCCACGATGCTGGCGCCGGCTCGAGAGCGCACGAACAGCCGCAAAAACAGCGTGCTGAGCACCAGAAGTGTCAGTGCGATGTAGAAATAGCCGATCTTGCCGTCGCGGATCATGTTGTGGTCGAAAAGATAGAGGCCGGGCACCCGCACCAGACCTTGCGTGCCACCCGTCAGGTCCGACTGGCTGATGATGACCTGCATGACGAGCTGTGCGAAACCGAAAGTGACCAGGATGATATAGATGCCCTTGAGCCGCAGGATCGGAATGGTCACCAGCACGGCCGCCACGGTGGCGATCACGCCGCTCGCCACAAGCGCGATCCACGGATCGATGCCGGCCTGCTTGGCGAGCAGGCTGTAGGCATAGACGCCGATGCCAAACAATGCCAGGTGGCCGAAATTGAAGACGCCGCCATAGCCGAGGCTGAGGTCCCAGTTCGAGGCGACGATGGCGTAGATGAAGATCATGATCAGCACATGCCGGCTGTAGCTGTCGCCGAAGACGAGCGGCAACAGGGCAAGCAGCAGGAACCCCGCCACGAAGCCGATCGCCTCGCGGTTCCAGGTCACACGGCCGGGAGCAGACGGGATGGCGATGTCGAGGAGCGTCATGCGAGCCCCCTGGAACGGCTGGCGAAAATACCCTCCGGGCGCACCATGAGCGTCGCGATGAGCACGAGGAAAAGCAGTGCCGGCGTCCAGTAGAGGCCGAAATAGTAGTTGCTCGCCGCCTCGAAGAATCCGATCAGGTAGGCAGCGAAGATCGGTCCTGAAATGCTTGAAATACCGCCGAAAACCACCACGATCAGTGCCTTGAGCAGCGGGTCGGCACCCATCGACGGGTTCATGAAGCGGTAGCCGCCCATGAAGATCCCGGCCAGCCCGGCCAGCGAAGCGGCGATGGCGAAGGCAAGGCCGTAAAGCGCCGTGACGTTGAGGCCGACGAGCTGGCTCGCATCCTCGTTCTGCGCGACCGCCCTGAGCGCTAGGCCGAGCCGGGTGCGGTTGAGGAACGACCACAGCGCCGCAAGGATCAGCGGCGTGATGACAATGATCGCGATCTGGTGCAGCGACACACCGACACCGGCGATGGTGGTGTTGCCCTCGATCAGGCTCGGAAGCTGCTTGGAGCGCGGACCCCAGACCGTCAGTGCCCCGTTCTCCATCAGCGAGCCGGCGGCCAGTGTGGTGATGACGACGACCAGCACGATGTTGGGACGGCCGATCAGCGGCCGCACCACCGAGGCCTGCAGGATCCAGCCGGCGCCAGCCATGACGATGACGGCGAGCGGGAAGGCGATCACCACCGGCAGGCCGAAGGCGACGAGCTGCCAGGCAAAATAGGCGCCCAGCATCATGAACACGCCATGGCTGAAGTTGAACACACCGATCGTCGTCCAGACGAGGGCCAGCCCGACCGCCATCATCGCGTAGAGCGAGCCCTGGAACAGGCCGCCAAAGAAGATATCCGAAAACATGCTCATGCCCGAACCCTGTCCGATCCTGCCTTCAATGCCCGAAATACATCGCCATGATTTCGCTGTGCTCGATGCTCTCGCCCGGCCGGATCTCGGTCTTGACCGCTCCGTGATCGACGAGGAAGAGCTGCCGGCTGAGTTCGAGCAGGAACTCGATGTCCTGCTCCACGACGACGAGCGGCACGCCGCCCTTCGAGATATCCATGACGGCGGTGCAGAGCTCGTCCTTGATCTTCGGCGCCAGTCCAAGCGTCGGCTCGTCGAGGATCAGCAGACGCGGATGGCTCATCAGCGCCGTGCCGATCGACACCATCTGGCGCTCGCCGCCGGAAAGCGTGCGCACCCTTTGCCGCCACCGTTCGGCGAGCTTCGGGAACAGCTTCACCACCTTTTCGCGGTTCTCGGCCTCGTGCGGCCGTGCGCGCGGCGAATAGGCGCCAAGCGCCATGCAGTCGCCGATCGTCAGATCCGGGAACAGCTTGTTGCCCTGCGGCACGTGGATGAGACCGGTGGCGACGATGGCGCGCGCGCTCAAGCCAGTGATGTCCTTGCCGTCGAAGACGACGCGGCCGCGTTTCGGCGCGACCAAGCCGGAAATGGTCCTGAGCAGCGTCGTCTTGCCGTGACCGTTCGGCCCGAACAGACCGACATTGCCGAACCGGCCAGCCTCGAGCGTGATCTCATGCAGAACGGTCACACGGCCATAGCCGGCGGTCACCGCCTCGACACTCAGGATCGGGCTCTCGCTCACGCCGCCGATCTCCTTGTCCCGAGATAGGCCTCTACCACGCGATGGTCGGCGATCACGCTCTTGGGGTCGCCCGCGGCAAGCACACGGCCCTGGTTCAGCACGAGCAGATGTTGCGACAGGCTCATCAGGAAGGTCAGCACATGCTCGATCAGCACCACGGTGATGCCGCGCGCGGCGGTGCGCCTGATCAAACCGATCGACGTCTCGATCTCCGGCTTGGTCAGGCTCGATGCCGGCTCGTCGAGCAAAAGCATGCGCGGCTCCGTGGCGATTGCCGTTGCGAGCATCAGGCACTTGCGGTCGAACACCGACAATTCGCCGGCGAGCCGTCCGAACGTGGCCGACGAAAGGCCGACGAACTCCAGGGCCTCGGCGGCGCGGGTCCGCGCCTCGGCCGCCCCTCGCCCGGGCTTGCCATAGCTTGCGCCGATCAGCGCGTTCTCGAACACGGTCAGCCCGTCGAAGCTGGTCTCGCGCTGGAAGGTCCTGAGAAGGCCGAGCTGTGCAATGGCATTGCCTGTCTTGCCCTGGATCTCCATGCCGTCGAACCGTATCCGGCCCTTGTCGGGACCGAACGGTATGCCGGTGATGACGTTGAACAGCGTGCTCTTGCCACTGCCGTTCGGCCCGGCGACGCCGAAGATTTCTCCGGCCTCGACTGCGAATGAAACATCATCGACCGCCTTGAGCGAGCCGAACGCCTTCGATACGCCTTCGATTTCAAGCAGCGGCATGCCGCTATTTCATCCAGGGCTGCGGCTGGAACTCGCCGGTCGCGTATTTGGCGGGCGAGATCAAGGCGCGCTTGCCGTCCCAGATCTGGAAGAAGGTGATCGGGATGTAGTCGTCGCCCTGCATGGCAAGATGCGTCGCCGGATCGAATTTCAGGCGCCCCTCGGCGACCTGCTTGTCGGTCTTGGACAGCGCCTTCATGATTGCGGCATGGTCGCTCGGGTCGCCGGCCTTTTTCAGCGCGTCGAAATAGACATTGACCATCTCGTAGAGACCGACGCCGTATGTGCCGCTCTCGACGCCGTATTTGGCCTTGAACTTGCCGGCCACTTCGTCGGCACGCGGGTTCTTCGGCGTGGTCAGCGCGCCACCAAGAAGGTTATAGATCACGCCGTCCGACTTTTCCTTGGTCAGCTCGACGAATTCCGGAACGCTCGGCGCATATTGCAGGAACACCAGACTCTTGGTCGGCTGCTCCAGGAACTGGTTGAGGAACGAGGCCGAATTGCCGGGCAGATAGTCGGTGTTGATGACCACGTCCGGCACGTCCTCGCGCACCTTGGCCAGGATCGAACGCCAATCGGTCACCTCGCCGAAGGGCACGAGCTCATCGACGGTGATGGTCCAGCCCTTCTCCTTGAAGGTCTTCTTCATGCCTTCGGAGATGGTCTTCGAATAGGCGTTGTCGGACGAGATGATGGCGACCTTCTTGGTCGGCAGCGTGATCTTGCCTTCGGCTGCCAGCTTCTCGACAAAAACCGTGACGTCGGTGTTGTAGGCGTCGAAGGACGGGGTCAGCGACCAGCAGCAGGCATATTTTTCCGGATCGGGCGCGATGATGTCCTTGGTCTGCTGCGATGTGGCCGCAAGCATGTAAGGCATCTCCGCCTCGGCCATGTTGTCGATCTCGAAATTGGTCAGGCTGGCATAGCCGGTCAGCATGAAATGCACATCCTGGTCGCCGAGCAGGCGCTCGACCGCGCTGGTGACGTTCGCCGCCGACTGGTCCTTCACATCACCCACGACCAGTTCGAACGTATGGCCGCCGACGCCGCCGGCGCTGTTTGCCTCGTCGATCGCCATCTGCGCGCCACGCTGGAATTCCTGGCCGTCGGCCGCCGCCGGGCCGGTCAGCGGCGCCAGCAGGCCGATCTTGACGACATCGGCGAATGCCGGCGCAGTGGCCAGCATCACGCCGAGCGACGTTCCGAGCAGCATATGCCTGAAATGGCGTTTCATCGACTTGGTCATCATTGATCCTGTTCCCCTGTTATTATCGTGACGATGGTTGGATGATTGACAAATTATGCACAGGCGGGTCAATTTGAAAAGATATTTTCATGCGTAGGCGGACAAATTTGCCTGCTAAGCAGTTCGCGGAACTGCAGCGGCCAAGCGAATCGAGACAGATGGAGACAGGGATGGCGACCACGATAAAGACGATCGAAACCAGTCACGGCACGCTCGCCGTGCGCGAAAGCGCCGGCACCGGCATGCCGGTGCTGATGATCCACGGCAATTCGTCGTCGGGCGCCGTCTTCCGCAATCAGTTCGACGGCAGGATCGGCGCAACCTACCATCTGATCGCGGTCGATCTTCCCGGTCATGGCGAGTCCTGCGACGCGGTCGATCCGGATCGCAGCTACTCGATGCCGGGTTACGCCGACGCCATGACCGAGGTGATGAACGGGCTTGGCGTCGAAAAAGCAGCGGTCTTCGGCTGGTCGCTGGGCGGTCATATCGGGTTGGAGATGATCGACCGCTATCCCGGCATGCTCGGTCTGATGATCACCGGCACGCCGCCGGTCGCCGGCGCCGATCTCGACAATGGCTTCAAGCCCAGCCCGCATATGGGCCTGGCCGGCAAGGAGACCCTCACCGAAGAAGATATCGACGCTTATGCGCATTCAACCTGCGGCGAGCCCTATGACCAGCTGCTCCGCAATGCCGTCGCGCGCACCGATGGCCGCGCGCGCAGACTGATGCTCGGCAAATTCGCGGCTGGCGAAGGCAAGGACCAGAGCGCGATCGTCGCCGGCAAGACACCGCCGATCGCGGTGCTCAACGGCGCCGACGAGCCGTTCGTCAACACCGACTTCGTCGACACGATTGCCTTCTCCAACCTCTGGGAAGGCAAGAAACACCTGATCAGCAATTCCGGCCACGCGCCGTTCTGGGATTCGCCGGACCGGTTCGACCCGATCTTCGAACGGTTCCTCAAGAACCTGGAGCCCAGCTGGCGCTAATGGATGTCGCGCAAAAATGCGCAGCGGTTTTACGACATGCATAAGAACAAGAGCTCAAGCGCGTCGCATGAGCCCGTTCGAACGCGACGCGCTTTAAGCCCTCAGCCCCCTCGCCTCGCCAGAACGCTTGCCTGGAACCATCATATCCCTGGCCAGGAGGCGGCTCACCCGGCAGAACGCCATGAACGCCCGGCAAGCCTCCTCGGTGTCGACCAGGTCGACCGTGGCGCCGAAACAGGCATTGAACGCAGCCTGATAGACCGGGCCCTGCCGGCGAACCGGCCAGCCTTGCAGGAAATCCAGCGCCTGTTCGACGCTGTATATTTCCTCGACCGGCAGGCCAGGCGCCGTCGTGATGCGCACCGGCACCTCGAATTGCAATCTGTCCATTCGTGTCTCTCCCGAGCAGCGTTCCCGCAGCAACGCCGCTCGTTGCAAAAAGGTTGCCTTGACCGGCTTCTTGCTCGGGCCACGCTTCTTGCTCAGAAATATGTCGTCAGTGCGGACGAACACCCTGGACAGGCACAAGGTGAAGCCGCAACGCATGAATTTCGCCGGCTTGTGCCCGTCGTCGGCAGTTCGTCCTTGAACCTGGCGCCGTCCGGTGCCAAATCTGAGAGACTTTTCTCACAGGCTCATTAGAAGCCCTTTCTTCCGGCAAGACGGACACAATGGTCACCTATCTCGACGCCGCCACGGCACCGCTCAGAAACACCGGCCAGATCCGCCTCTATGGCGAAGAAGGCTTTGCCGGCATGCGCAAGGCCTGCGACCTCACCGCGCGCTGCCTCGAC
>NZ_RZTA01000185.1:0-7387 GCF_004023115.1 Mesorhizobium sp. M6A.T.Cr.TU.017.01.1.1 | reverse complement strand
GCCAAGTGGAGTCACTTGGCGTCGCAGAAATGCGGCTAAATCAAACAGATAGATCCGGATGCTCAGCTCAATTTGAACGTATCCCGCTCGCGGATCCGGGCGACGGTCTAACTCGCATCCGCTGACTGGCGCAGCGCCTCTGTCTCCGCCATCTGAATGCCCATTTCGACAAACGCGGAAAGAACTGAAAAGCGATCCTCCAGTGCAACGCGTGCCAGTCCGGCCAGAACCCCCGCACTCACAGCGCGGGCGGCTGTCGGCAAGGCCGATAGCGCTGGCGCCTCCATAGCTGAACCGTTGCCATGCCGTCCTGCAGCCAGGGCAATCCAGGCAGCCGGCGTTGTTGGCGGCATCGCCGCAGCCTTGCTCACTTCCGGGCGATGGTGAGGGCTATCCGGTTCGCTGACCCAGTCACGAACAAGCGCGAGCAACTCCTGATCCCTGTGGTCGAGCAGAACGGTGAGATGGCTCAGGCACTCATGGGCCCACCACACCGCAGCCCGCTCGGGAAGGAGATAGGCACAGAACGTAATCGCCTCCTCGGGCACGCGCCCGGCAAGGAGGGCGCGGCAAAATTCGATTGAAGGCTGTTCGGTCGGACGTGCCACCATGTCCCTGGCAACAGCGGGGTAGGCCATGAAAAGGTCCCGTGCCGTTTTGAATCGAAGCTCATTGGCCATGGCCGCCACGCTTTTATCGGGGAATAATCGACACTGAAGCCCTGGACAGGGTGCGGGTCAAGTCTCAGTCCGTAGCAAGATGCAAATGCCGTCCACTCCCCGTATGCTTGACGTTTATTGACAGACAATCGCTTCGGAATTTGGTATACTCCACAGCCGAAAAAATCGGATGTTCAAGATAGGAGTAACCGTTATGCAGTTGGGCAGTTTAGCCTTCGTGTTGACGGTCGCGCTTTTTTCGACCCACGCTTCCGCTGATCCACTTCAGAAGTCAGAAGACATCGTGAAGTTTTTTTCCGGGGCGAGCGAGTTCGGCCCGGCGCGTGGAATCTGCGTCGGCACCGAAGACGAGTGCAAGGGCAAGAAGAAAGAAGCGCCGGCCGAAAAAACCAGCCTTGATATGCTGATCAATTTCGGCCTGGATTCTGCCGAACTCGACGCGACTGCGCGTGCGGAACTCGACGAGTTCGCCAAGGCGCTGAAGGACAGCCGACTGAGCGCCCTCGACTTCGTTGTTGAAGGTTACACCGATGCATCCGGCTCAGCTCACTACAACGAGGGGCTGTCGGAACGAAGAGCCCGATCAGTAACAACCTTCCTGACCTCTAACGGCATCGACGCTGCCCGCATCAAAGCGACAGGCTTGGGCGAAACGAACCCGCGCAATCCCAACCCATACGATCCGGTAAACCGCCGGGTGGAGATGCGGATAAGGACTGAGTAGGGCTGGTACGCCAAGGCACGGCTCACGTCGACAGACTTGAAACGCTGGCTCGTCAGTTGTTGTTGAGCACGCCGCCCACAGCCACACCTGTGCCGAAAATCAGCGCCTTGGTCAGGAAGTCGTTGTTGTCCGGCGGCGGTGGATTGTCCTGTCGAACCACCTCGCGGTTGCGCCTCTTCTGAACGACCTGCTGCCTGCGCGGCTTCTGTGCCACCACCGACTTTTTTGTGCGGGCCTTCTGTGCCACCGGCTTTTGTGTGCGGACCTGCTGCACCTGTTTTTTCGGCTGTGCTGCACGAGCCTGATCGGCAGCGTATCTGGCGCGCACCGACTCCATCATTGGATCCGTCTGGATCACCAGGAACGCCAGTTGCTCGCGTGTCAAAAAATTGGTCTGCGGTAGACCATTCTTCGCTTGCCAGATGCCGATCGCCTGGCGGGTCTTTGGACCTATGTTTCCATCGATGCGGCCAAGCTCGTTGCCCAAGGCTTCGATGCGCAACTGCAGATCGATACGGCCCTGGCGATCGAGACCGATCGCACTTTCCGTCAACTCGGTGCCCGGGGCCTGCTTCACCTCATCCGAAACGCCAACCGAGGTGCGAACGGCTGAGCCGGAATTTGCGTTCGCTTCGTCCTCATCGACTGCCGCCACCTGCCGATCTTCGGCTTTCGGTTCGTTCAACTGATCGATGTTCAGCCGTGCCACCGTGGCGAAGCGGCCATTTGGAAACTGTTCGAGATAGGCTTCGTAGAACGGAATGGTATTGCGCTTGGAAGCTTCATCCCACAGACGCTGCTCCACCTCCCAGGAAGGAGGCTCACTGGTCACCGGGGCAGGAGCCGGTGTCGCTGCGGTGCCGGATGCGCCAGCGACAGGTTTTGTGGCAGGCGCCGCTTCCGCTACGGACTGTCCCAGGAAGACCTCGCGTCCCAGTGATGCGTTGTGCCAAGGTCTCTGGCGACCTTGTGTCGTTTCGGTTACCTGGCCGCGCACACGCGTCAGCGCGCTCTGGATTTCAACGCCGGGTTCAGTCAGATGCCTGGCGAGTGCAGTGGAGTAAGGACTGTTGACACCGTTGCCGTCGAAAGCGATGGCGCCTGGATCGGTTGCATACGCAATCAGGATTCCGCCGGTTCCAACGCCGTCCGATTTTGCGTCGATTGGCGCCAGACCGGAGCCAAACGAGGCGGAACGGCTCTTCGGCATAGAGGCGGCCAGCGTCCTTGCCAGTGGATTGTCGCGGCAGGCATCGAGGATAATGACGCCGATCGCCGGCTCGGGCGGTAACGCCGCCATGAAGTCATCGATCTGGATTGTGCGGGTCTTGAGATAAGCGGGCGATGTCAGCTCGGCGTCTACCGGAATCAGAAAATTCCTGCCGTCGACCTGCATGCCGTGCCCGGCATAAAAAATGACGGCGAGGTCGGCGTCGTAGGATTGCTCAGTAAACCGGCTGATAAGGCTGTGCATGCCTGCATTGTCTTGATCGACCCCCTCGATCACTTGGAAGCCGGCATTGCGCAGCGTGGAAGCGATGAGATGCGCATCGTTGGCGGGATTGGGCAATGCAACGGCATGCACGTATTTGCTGTTGCCGATGACCAGCGCCACGCGTTTGGCATCAGGCGCAGCAGCCTCGGCGCCAAGCGACGCGATGATAAGTAGGATAAACCCGCTCAGAAAGACGGCAAATGCTTTCATCGTCCAGCCCTCCGCCCCGCATGGGCGCACTATTGATGTCTGCGCATGCTAAATTCATCAGCGACATAATATGCCAAATGGCTCTTGGGCGTATGTGATCTCGACCACAGTTTTGGTTCACAAAGGGCCCTAAAAAAGTTGGCCATAGTAACACTTGGCAACAGGAACACCAATGGTCTAACGGCGAACTCGCACGCCGCGAGAAGCAGGTTCAAAGGGTATTCTGCGTCGGGCTTAGGAGGGCTGTGATCGCCTGCTTGTACTTTTCGAACTCCGGCGATGTCTGCCGGACTTCTGTCGTTGTCGTTGTCTGTTGACTCACCTCGGTCGTCGCCGGGCTCAGCTTCCTGCCCATTTTCCTTTCGGCCCAGCCCACGACATAGCTGGCAGTCTTGCCAGTGAGGAACCGATTGGCTTGAATGACGGCCGACCCGAGCACCGCGCTCAATTGCGCCGAACCCGGCGACGACAACACTTGATGGGCGCCTTCCATTCCCAGGAAATGACAGAGATAGAGCCGGCCGGCTGTGATCTGGTGGCCGCGCGCGCGAAGATAGGCTTCGCCCTCGCGCGCAAGATTGCTGACCATCTCGCGCGAGATGGTGGCGTCGAAACGCAGAGCGAGCAGGTCGGCGGTTGACAGTGTCCGCGCAAGTTCGGGGCGATAGGTGTTCATCATCCTGATCCAGGTCTTCGTTATGAACTGACCGGCGCCGGTTGCCGAAGAATTTGGATTCTTGGCGCGGGCACTGCCGCCACTTTCGACTTGAACGATACGGTCGGTCAGTGTTTCGACAGCAGAAGCGTCCGTCGCGATTGCCGTAACCGTACCCAAGGGATTGATCGCCTCGCCATTGCGATAGAGTTCGAAATGCAGGTGCGGCCCAGTCGAAAGACCAGTCGTGCCGATGTAACCAATGATATCGCCTGCCTTCACCTTCGCGCCGACACCGCCCTTGACCGCGAATTTCTGCATATGCGCATAGCGCGTCTCGCGCGCGCTTCCGTGCGAAATCTTCACCAGATTGCCGTAACCTCCGCCATCGCCCTGAAAGACGATTTCGCCGTCGAAGGCGGCTGCAATAGGCGTACCCAGAGGCGCCGCCCAATCCACACCCTTGTGGATGCGAACGGTGCCGAGGATCGGGTGCTTGCGTGGGCCGAAGGTGGACGTCATGACCCCGTTGACCGGGGTGACCATGCCGTTGGTGACTGTCAGCGAGCGAACCTGATCGTCGCCGCTAACGCATGCAAACTGGCCGTCGGTCTGCTGGAACACGAAACAGTCGAGGCTTTTTTCGCTGCCTTGGACGCCAACATATAGCACCCGTCCGGCCGTCTCTTCCTTGCCACGCGGCCTTTGCGAATAGATCAGGACCAGACGCTGGTCTTCGCTGGCGAAGGCATCCAGATCCTGTCCTCTCGAGAGGTACATGATCGCTTCTCCGATCACGCCGGTGGGGACTTTATTGCGTGCTGCTGTCGAGTAGATTGCGTCGAGTAGTCGGTATTGCCTTTTGTGGGTGCCTTGTGCCTGTGCGCCCGAGTAGTTGAACAGATCTTCGCGGACCCAGGGGTCGACACCAGACACAAACGCACCAGCGTCATTGCGCGTCAGCGTACCGACAAATACGTTCTTGGCGTAGATCGAAACCTGCATGAGGGACATGGTTGTCGTCTCGCGCGTCGGCCTGAAACCGCGCATCGCGACGACATGACCTGGCTCAAGGCTTTCCCGATTGAAAAGCGCCTTCAAGGCTTCGCCTGCCAGCTTGGCGTCCTCGGCGGAGAAATGTGCATCCAGGGCAACGCTGTCCAAGCTGCGGTCGTTGAGAATCTTTACGAACGTGTCCTCGGTAGCCTCATATCGCTGATATTCGCTGGTGACATTTGCAACGCTTGTGTTGTTTTCGATCTGGGTTTTCTGGAACGCGGGAAGGGCTGCCTCGCCTGCATCGATTGTTTCGCCCCAACCTGCTTCGGGGTCATCGGCGTCCACCTGCGGGTCCGAAGCAACCGGAGCCTCGTTTAGAACGGGCGGTGGCTGAAGGTCGTTTTGCAGATCGTTGGATGGCGCCGCCGCAGTCTGTCGCTGTGCCTGGAAGAATGCGAAATCTTCTTGCGTGGAGGGTATCGTTGTCATGAATTTTTCGCTGGCGCTAAGCATCACGTCGGACAGAATTTCAATCTGGGGAGAAACTCCAGCCTGATCGAGTTCTGCGGGGCGCGGGATCACTTGGCTTTTTGTGGCGGCGCCGGTGTCGGGCGCAAGGGTGATCCACATCGGATCGCCTGCGAGATCGATGATGGCAGGCACATAGACCGATGCATCGGCTGGCACATCGTCGGTTCCCTCGACCGCGTGCAACTCCTCGTCTTCATCGCCGAACGACCAATGGTCCGCGGTGAGATAGAAGCCGGCAGCGATCGACAACAGGACAATCACAGCAAGACCGGCAAGGAGTCTGCGCCAGAGCCTGCGTCTGCGCAGGGCGGCGCGCGCCTGCCTTTTCAACCTGAAACTTGTGTCGATACTGTGCGTCACGGATTGCTTCCGGTCAGGAAAAAGGTCCACCGCACCTGTTCGAGCGTATCGACTTCGAGAAATCGTGCGGCGATATGGCCGCGCTGCCAGCATTCATCGATGCCGCGTATCGAGAAGCGCCGCCGGTCGATGCACATTTCGGTCGACCCGGTCAGGGTCGCATGACCAAAGACGTCCGTCGCATAGATGTAAATGTAGCGGTTCGTGAGCTCCTCGCGGATGACGTTCACGCACTGATTTGCACCGATGGTCCACCAGCCGTCGGTCTGGTCCGCATTGTCGACCTTTTGGCCGACGGCGAGATTGACGACGTCGAGCGTCTGATTGCAGACGGTGAATTCGGCGCGCGCTTCGTGGGACGACAGGACAGCAAGCAATATCGCCCCCGACACGACCGTGAGTTTGGTACGGCTTTTCAGGGCAAGCAGGCCGCGAAGCCAGTCACGCTGATTGTTGGGCGGGACAGCGGTCAGGAAGGAAAAACGCGAGCGGCGGAGGTCCATCGGCGTCCATGCTACCCGCCGAGCCGGAAGTACTTTGCAGTCGCGGAGAACTCAGATCGGTTAGTCTCGATCTCTTCGAGAATCTTGGGCAACAGCAGCGCGGCTGGTGTTGGCGCGGAGAACGCCGCAGCTTGGATATCCTGTGGACCGGTGATGACCATTATGATCTGCGGCACGACCTTGCCGGCCGCCTTGTCGGCTGCGCCGAGATCGATCGGAATGTTGAAGGTGGCCTTGTCCGCTTGCGCCAAGATACGATCGTCGAGGTTGAATGCCATGCCCCTGTGGTCGATCAGCAGCACGCTGGAAATGAGGCCGCCATGCGTCACCAGCGTGCCGCCGATCGGCGAACCGCTCGGTACCCTCGTCCGATCGAGAACAAGCTGCGGCTTGTCAGCCGCCATCTGGTCCAGAAAGCGCAGAAAGTTGGTGACTTCGCATTGAGCCGGTTCAATGAGGCGGACGCTGATGTCCGGTTCGACATGGAATCTCGCCTGGAAATCGGACATCATTTGCTCGAATGGCGGGACCCCAGTGCCCAATCCTTCGATCTCGACGGCGGTTTCGGTTGCCGACGTCAACGTCGCATAGAAACAGTCGCCGCCGTTGAAGTCGCGCACCCAGGAGACCCGTTGCGCAGCGTTGTCGAGGACATTTTTCGGCGGTCGTCCTAGTTCCGGTTTCGGGACGTTCAAGGCGACGGTGGATTCGGGCACCCGCGCGGCCGCCTTGGACTCGGCCGGCTGGTTGGCCGGTTGCTCGGGCTTCCGGCTCTCCATCACGTCGGGCTGGACCGCGGGGGGCGGCGAGGCTTTCTCGGCCGGCGGCACTGGCGCGATCTGGGCTAGCGGCGGAGCCGCTTGCTGGCTGTCGCTGATCACGGTGTCCGGCTGAATTGCCGGCGATGGCTTTTCGGCTGTCGCTTGTGCCTCGGCTGCCGACGGCTCCAGGGTTTCCTCGGTTGGTGAGGGGACTTCGGCGGGCTGTGTCGGCTCCAACCTTTGATCCGCCGCGGCATCTGCCTGACTTTCAGCTGGCGGCTTCGTCTCGGCTGCCGACGGCTCCAAGGTTTCCTCGGTTGGTGAGGGGACTTCGGCGGGCTGTGTCGGCTCCGGCATTTGATCCGCTGCGGTATCTGTCTGATTGTCAGCTAACGGCCGCGTGTCGGCTGCCGACGGCTCCAAGGTTTCCTCGGTCGGCGAGGGGACTTCGGCGTGCTGTGTCGGCTCC